>DUZC01000023.1 GCA_013349735.1 Rhodospirillaceae bacterium | reverse complement strand
TGGGAAAGTTCTCCGGGCGAACAGCATCGGGCCCTGATGGGTGAAATCGCCCCTTTCCTGCGAGGCTGGTTGATCGACCATATCATCAATGAAGATTTGCTGATGAAGCCCTTCATCCGCCACTAATGCTTCAACCCGGCTTGGCCCCGGGCGGCTGATCCGCCGGGGTCCGTCCCGACAAATAATTACGCAGCTGCTTCATCTGTTCCTGCCACTGCTCTTCTTCCTTGCGCTCGCGGGTCCGGATCTCGGGATGGGCACGGACTTGCTCAAGATAGCGCATGGTGTAGGGAACATAGGCTTCCCGTTCTTTTTCATTGCGACCAAAATTGGTGGTGAAGCTTTCGAGAAAGGTCGTCGAAATGCGCGGGAAGATGCGGTGACAGGCCAGAACCAAAAAATCGCCCCAGATTTCCGGAAACCGATTGAACACTTCCAGAAGATTGTCGCGCAAAGCACCCTCGCGGGCCTTTTGCTGGAAGACCCGCGGATCTTTTTCCTGTTCATAGATATCGGTGACGATCTGCCAGGCTGAATTCAACTTGGCCCACCAATCGGTTGCGGTATCCAGCAAGGATTTGAAGGTTTCAATCTCGCGATTGGCGATCTTGGGCAGATCATAGACGCTGGGATCCGAAGGCTGCAAAATCGAACGCAAGAGCTTGGTCTGCTCTTTGACCTGCAACACCTTGGTCCCATCTTCCTTGCGGTTTTCCACCAGCTTCAACTGGTCCCAGCCCTCGGCCCAGGCATTGAGGATAGTCTCTTTGAGGATGGGCTTCAGGTGATCCCAGAAATTTTCATCATCCACACCGGTCCAGTCGAAACTGGTCGACATCATCCGGACCTGGCGGCTTTCCCAAATCACCGGAAAGACCAATTTGCTGACTGCCTCGCGAAATTTGGCGGCAAATTCGGGGGAACCAAGAAAGAAAATCGGAAGTTCACGAACCACTTCGGGATTGCTGCGATGAAAAAAGACCAGCACCTTGTCGATCCGCCGACAGATCGCCGCCTCGCAGAGCTTGTCAAAACTGGTATAGTCCGAGCTGGGCGGCGGCAGTTCCGGTACAAAATATTCAAGGCGTTGCAGAAGATGAGACAAATACGGCGGCAATTGATATTCGACGTCACGATTGCGCTGCGCCCGGCGCTTAGCCAGATCCTCGTCTGATTGTTTGGCAACATCCGAAAGCAGGCTGACCCCCAAGGCCGCCGCAGGCTTGCGGACAAAGGGCTTCAGTTTCAGATCTTCCTTGAGAATGTGATTAACAAAATGATCATTCATAAAATTGATCAAAATTGTACAGCACTGCTTCTGCTCGCCCTCTGATTTCAGAGTTGCATATTTATCGACAATTAATTGCAGCTTTCGGGAAAACTGGACATGCTGCCCCTTATGGGCCTCGATATCCAGATAGTTTAACCCCGCCATCATTTCTTCCTCGCGGGGGAAATGATCTTGACAATAGCCGACCAATTTCTGCAACAGCGCGGGCATCGCCGCAAACTGCGCCTGGGCCGCCAGCGTTTCGGCAGCATTGATTAGATTGACCAGCTTCTTATGATCGTCATCGACCTTCGGATCACCGATGGCCATTGCGTCGCGCCAGCTTATTGGCATTCCACTCCCCGCGCCCGAAATATTTGCGCCTGACTAATTGCCCTTTGCCAGACGATTCTCTACCACTTTCAACGCCGTCTTTATTAAGGTAGCACCTGTAAACGGTTTTGCAATAAAGCCATCGACACCCAGGGCCCTTACTTCAGCAATTGTCGCATGGGTGGCGTTGCCGGTTACCATGATGAAGGGAATTTTGCGCAACGGTTCGGGAGTGATTTGATCGGTCCGCAAGATCCGCAACAGATGCAGGCCGCTCATCGGATCCATTTCAAGGTCGCTGATCACCATGCCGAAATTTTCCGGCGTGGCCCGCAACAGCTCAAAAGCCTTGCCACCCTCTTCGGCCTCAATAACATTGCTGACGCCGGCTTTACGCAAAATATGGCTCATCTGCTTGCGCATATAGTCGATATCATCGACAACCAAGACAGTGCCTTGCAATTTGGCCAAGGGCGGAATCAAATTTTGTACAATCGGCGGCATAACACGTTTCAACCAAATCTGCGGAACCTCGAGATGAAACACAACCTATCCTCTCAAATCAAGAGAGCAACGGTTAAATTTCATGTCACAACATAGCGATG
The DNA here is from genome assembly GCA_013349735.1 of Rhodospirillaceae bacterium. Taxonomy (GTDB): domain Bacteria; phylum Pseudomonadota; class Alphaproteobacteria; order Rhodospirillales; family Magnetospirillaceae; genus DUZF01. The sequence goes on along the minus strand of DUZC01000023.1, from coordinate 11,896 downwards.
ACAAACGAGCGAGGAAAGCCCAGGATGGGCGCAGTGATCAATTTCTTGGCAAAAACTTTCTATCGGTGCTTTTGACTCCGCAATTCGCCTGAAGGAGACTTAAAAAGCATTGGTCACGGTCAAAGGATTAGGCTCGATGATGACTGTAGAAAAAATATTTCACCGTTTGCTCAAGACTCTGCTGGTTCTGGCTGCGCTGGCACCGGCTTTTTCGCCCGCTTTGGCCGGCGACTACAAAGAGGAATACCGCCTTTCCACGGTTTTGCCGGACAGTTTTCCTTGGGGCCAGGGCGGCAAACGGTGGGCGGAACTGATCCGGGAAAAGACCCAGGGCCGGATCACTGTCAAAATGTATCCCGGCGCCAGCCTGGTTGGTGGCGATCAGACCAAGGAATTCACCGCGCTGCGCCAGGGCACCATCGATCTGGCGGTTGGCTCGACCATCAACTGGTCGCCTCAGGTCAAGGAGCTCAATCTTTTCGCCCTGCCCTTTCTGATGCCCGACCATCGCGCGCTTGATGCGCTGACCCATGGCGCCGTCGGCCAGGATCTGTTCACCCTTTTAGCCGGAAAAGATGTTGTACCGCTGGCTTGGGGCGAGAATGGCTTTCGCGAAATCTCCAACTCCAAACATCCGGTTACGACTCCGGACGATGTGAAAGGGATGAAGATCCGGGTTGTCGGCAGTCCGCTGTTTATCGACACGATGACCGCCTTAGGCGCCAACCCGGTGCAAATGAGCTGGGCCGACGCGCAGCCGGCCATGGCCACCAGTGCCGTGGACGGCCAGGAAAATCCGCTTTCAGTCTTTTCCGCGGCAAAGCTTTACACGATCAACCAGAAATATCTGACCTTGTGGGGCTATGTCGCCGACCCGCTGATTTTTGTTGTGGCAAAATCCGTCTGGGAGAGCTGGTCCAGCGAAGATCAACAGGCGGTGCGGGCGGCTGCCCTCGAAGCCGCCAGCGAAGAGGTTGCCCTGGCCCGCAACGGCATCATGGCCGGCAATGAATCTTTGCTGACCGCCATTGCCGGAAATGGCGTAACCATTACGCGCCTTAATGACGAACAAAAAGAAGCCTTCCGCAAGGCCACCCGAGCGGTCTTTGAGAAATGGGCGAAAACGGTGGGGGAACCTTTGGTCAGCAAAGCCGAAGACGCCATCGCCAAACGATAAGCAGGGTCCTCCTGGTGACACCGCCCGAACTTAGCTCACCCACGGCGCAGCCGCGGGTGAGCCTGAAAATCGAAGAGTTTCTGGCCGCGCTGGCCTTGGGTCTGGTGGCCTTGATTACCTTTGCCAATGTCCTGATCCGCTATTTCTCTGATTTGTCCTTTGCCTTTACCGAAGAAGTCTCGGTTTGCCTGATGGTCATCATGACCTTTTTGGGGGCCTCGGTCGCCGTGGTCCGCAATCACCATATGCGCATCAGCTTTCTTGCCGATCGCCTTCCCGCACTCTGGCAAAGGCGGGCCAGTATTTTCAGCCTCTTGATGATTCATGTGATGTTCCTGATCCTGGCGGTCTCGGGTGCGCTGTTCGCCTATGACGATTTTCGCTTTGAAGTGACCTCGCCGGCACTCGGCCTGCCCCAATGGATCTACACGCTTTGGCTGCCTTTATTATCCCTGGTCGTCGCCGGTCGTGCCGCCGGCGCGGCGCTTCGCCTGCTGCGCGGGCCAACGCCGTGATCTCGACCGGTCTTTTCCTCGGCTTTTTTGCCCTGCTGCTGATTGGGGTCCCCATCTCGGTCGCTCTGGGCCTGGCCGGGACCGGCGCCATTTTCGCGGCCAAACTGGGTATTCTGGCGGTGCCCACCAATGTCTATGCCGGCATCGCCAAATATCCGCTGCTGACCATTCCGATGTTCGTTTTTGCCGGCACAATCTTCGAGCGTTCCGGCGTTGCCCAAAAATTGGTGCGCTTTGCCACCGCCTTGATCGGGCGGGGCCCAGGCTCTCTGGCCGTAATCGCCATCGTTGTCGCCATGATGATGGGCGGGATTTCCGGCTCGGGACCGGCCATTGCCGCCGCCGTCACCGGCGTCATGGCCCCCAGCATGCTGCGGGCCGGCTATCCCAGCGCCTTCACCGCCGGCATCATCGCGGCCGCGGCGGCCACCGATATTCTGATCCCGCCCTCGGTGGCGCTGATCATTTATAGCGTTCTGGTGCCGTCGGCCCCGGCGACCGCCATGTTCGCCGCCGGGGTGATTCCCGGAACGCTGGCCGGCCTGGCCCTGATTCTGCCGACCTGGTGGCTGGCCAGACGGCATGGCTTCGGGGCCAATGCAACCGGCGAACCCCGCCCGCCCTTTTGGAGCAGTTTCAGAGATGCGTTTCTGGGGCTGTTTGCCAAGGTCCTCATCCTTGGCGGCTTGCGCTTCGGCTTCTTCACGCCAACGGAAGCGGCGGTGGTTGCTGTCGTTTATGGACTGTTTCTCGGCATCGTCATTTATCGGACTCTCTCCTGGCGGGATATCTACCAGATGATGGTGGAATCCGCGGAAATCTCAGCGATCATCCTGACCGTCGTGGCCTTGGCCAGCGTCTTCGGTTGGGCAATGTCAACCTTGTCGATCATCGATCCGATTGCCCAGGGAATTACCCAACTCGGCCTTAACCAGTATGGGGTGATGGCTTTATTGATCGTCCTGCTGATCGTTGTCGGCACTTTTCTCGACGGCGTCTCGACTTTTATAATTCTATTGCCGCTGTTGATTCCGATTGCCCAGACCTATCACTGGGATCTGGTTTGGTTTGGCGTCATCCTGACTTTGAAAATCGCGATCGGTCAGTTCACCCCGCCAATGGCCGTCAATCTGATGGTCAGCTGTCGGATTACCGGAGCCCGCATCGAAGCCACCGTCCCCTGGGTCGGTTGGCTGATCCTGACCATGCTCCTGACCTTGGCTCTGGTTATCGCCTTTCCCGCCCTGGCCTTATGGTTGCCTCATTATCTCAACCTCAACTAGCCCTATAAAAGTTGTGGGGTTGACCTGACATAGAATTTTATGGGTAATTGCCGAGACGGTAGGGTAGAGGCAGGCATCATGCTCAGTCAGATTCTCAGCAGCAATATTGAGTTGGGTCATACCGTCATTGACGCCCAACACCGCTATTTGATTGAGATTGGCAAAAAAATTGAAGCTTTGTCGGCTGAAAGAAAATCGACAAAATCGATTTCTCTGCTTTTAAAAAAATACAGAAGAATTACCAAGAAGCATTTTAGCTCAGAAGAAGAGTATATGGCACTTCTTGTCGATGACGCTTATAAACCACACAAGATTGCCCATAGCCATAATCATAAATATTTTATTAATTTTCTTAATGACGTTATCAAAGACATCTCAGTAGAAGATGACTTTAATTGTATTTCCGACTTGATGTCTTACTTATTTAATGGGTTTAAGCTTCATATGCTTTATTATGACAAAGAGCTCTTTGCTTTTCTAAAGAAAGAAAAGCTTTTTAACGCCCGTTGATAGGGCCCAGCGCCAAGGCCTGACCAAGACAAACAGCCAACAGACACAGCAAAACGGACAAAACAATATTTCCGCCAACCCGCCGCCAATGGCCGGCCTGGGCAAGGGTCAGCGTCTGCAGACTGAAGGATGAAAAGGTCGTATAGCCGCCGCAAACGCCAATCATGAAGAATTGCCGCCAATGCCCTGACACCATCACCGATCCATCTGCGAGGGCAGCGAAATAGCCGATCGCCAGAGAACCGGTGACATTAATGATCAGGGTACCCCAGGGGAAGCTTTGCCCAAATGCCCGACCAATCACGCCGGACAACCAGAAGCGCAAGGTTCCCCCGGCAGCACTTCCGATCGCGACAAGTAAACTGGCTTCCATTCTGCTCACTACCGCCAGGGGGTGGAAGGAAGTCTGACTTAGGTGGATAGTTTCCGCCCAAGTTTCTTTTGCACCGATTCAACTTTGCCCTTCAACCGGCCCTTGGCATTGGCGCGGTAATCAATTCTGATTTGGGTGCTGATCCGGTTGCAATCGGCGCTCATCGTCGCAAAGCAGGCGGTGACCACTGCCATGACCTCGGACCATTCGCCTTCTAAAATCGTTCCCATCGGCGTCAGTTGATAAGCCAACCCGCTTTTGTCGATGATATCCAGGGAACGGGCGACAAATTCGCTGACGCTTTCGCCCTTGCCCAACGGCGACATGGAGAACTCAAGCAGAACCATCGGGGTTTCCTTATCCTCGGTTATCATCGTCTGACTATAATCAGATGTTGGCCTCTACAAAATCAACGATGGCCTGCGCTGTCGCCTGTTGCTGCTGGCGCTGCGGCGTATGCCCGCAAGACTCCAAAATCAACAGTTCGACCGGACCTCCGCTTTGATCCCGGATGGCCTGCCATTGTCTGGCCGTTCCATATTCATCCTCCTGCCCCTGGATCACCAGCATCGGCGTTAGAATGTTGGGAAGAAATTCCTCAATATTCCAGTACCAGAACCCAGGGTCGAGCCAAGCACCGTTCCAGCCCCAAAAGGCGCAATCGACATTATCGCCATGCCATTTCTGCAATTTTGTCCGCAACGGACCTTCCAGAAAGCGGGCTTTGGTCTGCTCGATTCCGACCACGCAACTTTCCTCGTTAAAAACATGCGGCGCTAGGCAGACGACGCCTTTAAGCCCCGGTGGGGTCGGCGGGGTGCCCGCAAAGATAAGACTGATAGAGGCCCCATCGCTATGTCCGATCAGAAAAAATTGCTCCAGATGCAACTGCTCCAGCACCCTCGGCAGAACGTCCTGGCCTTCGTCATGCATATAGCGCAGCGGTCGCGGCAAGGCGATCTGGCTTGAATTGCCATAGCCGGCACGGGAATAAACCAAAGCCCCACACCCGGTCCGCTGCGCCAGAAGAGCCGGAAAATCCTGCCATAAACCGACGCAGCCCAGACCTTCATGTAAAAAGACCAGACTGGGGCGCCCGGGACGGCTTGGCTCATACCAATGATAGTCCAATTGCTGATCGCCAAGATCAAGGCGCCCGGCTTTGGGGGCGGCGCGCGCCGCTGTTGCGCTCATGGCATCGCCTCGGCCAGAAAGGATTGGGCCCCGCTTCGCCAGCCTTCTTCAAAGAGGCCGGGACTTTCCTGGCGCCAGGTTGCAACGATTTCCGTAAAGGGCACATCGGCATAAAGGCCGCGCTCCAATACATAGTCCATATGTTTTTGGTTTTTTTGATCAAAAGGATGAAATATCGAATCACGCCGCCCATCAAAGTCCAGCGGCAGGATCGCGCAACGCGCGCACAGGGCGCGATCAAAGGCCGGTGTCGCCTTGACCCACTTTCCCTCAAGAAAAAGCTCGGTATAAGCGTGCCAGCGAAAGAGATTGCTCTGATTGGCCCGGATCAGCCGCGGCGACGCCAAATGGTTGCGAACATCTGCAAATCCCAACCGGGCCGGTATATTGACAGCACGGGCACAGGCGGCCAGCAAGGCCGCCTTGGGAATACAAAAGCCACGCCGCCGCGCCAAAATCTCTTTGGCCGAATAGGATTTTGGATCGGCAAAATCGACATAGGGATCGTAAATGACCTGATCGCGTACCCGCTGGTAAATATTCACGGCCAGGGAAACCTGATCCGCAAAGTCACCTTGTGCCTGTCGCGCAAATGCGACGACCAGGGGATCATCGCTCTCGACCAGAAAGCCGGGGCTCAAATAGCTTGGGTCCATCATGCAAACGCCGCCTTATTCTCCTACCCCTAGAAAGCGTTTTACAAGCCATCGGCCAATTCTGGAAGCCAAAAGCCGGTCCCGAAAACCACGGTTGGCAGGAGACGACCGATGGCGGCGTCCTTTTGGCCAACTTCAAGAAAAAAATGGGGGGACGGGATCACGCCTCAGCCCAAGAAGGGATTGTCGGACAAGCTCGTCTGCCACCAGGGCGCCCTTTCGTCAAAAACCCGAGGACAGTTGTGCCAGACCGCTTCCCGTTTAGGCAGACACATTGGCCAATTTCAGCGCAATCTCCAACGCCTCGTGCTGGAAAGCACTGTCCATGCGATTGATCTCGGCCTTGCGCGCCCCGACCTCCGCGGCGACTTCCCGCCAGCGACGGGTCGCGCCCGCCACCCCACCGATGATCGCATCCGCCTCGGCCAGCGAAAGGCCGAAATATTCGGCACTTTCCCGGGCCAACTCGATGGAGCAGGTGCCTTCGTCCAAGCTGACGTTGGTCGACAGGATGTGCGCCTTTACATCGACCGGAACCGGGTTCAGGTCATAGGCTGGCGACAGCTTCCAGCCGAGCTCGCCCTGCCAAAGGAAGCCGTGATTGCGCAGATGGTCGTCAACGTTGGAGACCAGAATGTTGAACACCATCCGGCGGTAAAGCTCGGCTGCATCGCGGGCCGTGTCATTGCCGTAGCTGCGCAGCCCGTCCACCAGCTCCGGATAACTCCCGTGATCCCCGTCGACCATGTTCAACATCGACATGGCCGAAAGAAACGGGAATCGAATACCATGCTGATCGCGGTCGAACCGGCGCGACAGCAGCACGGGTTTGCCCCCAACCCACTCAAGACGATGTTCCGCCGTACGGATCTGTGCCAGGTCCGCCAGACGCAGGGCGACCTCCTCCCAGGTTTCGACAGAATAGTCGTCGACTTCTTTTGGGAATTTGGCGATCGCCAATTGGCCATCGTCGTCGGTCACCGACGCTTTGGGTCGTGCGCCACCTAAAGAAGAGCCCGGGGCCAACAGCAAGAGAAGATCCTCGTCGGTTTCCTCGTCGCGTAACACCCTTTCGGTCACGGAAAGCAACCGCGGCAGGTCGATCAATGGCGGGACACTGTGGCCTGGGCGGAGCGGCGACAGGAAGTCGCCGTCGCCAAACCGGCGAAACCGCAAGGCGCCAAGCCGGGCCACATCCGCGACGCCAAGCAGGTAGTCAGCCTCGGTGAGGCTCCGGGTGGCGCGGCCGTCGGCTTTGGCGCGACGGCGCTCCATGCGCTGCATGAGGCGCCGTCCCCAGATGTCGGGCGCCGAATCGCCGATCGAGGCGAACATCTCCCGCCCCTTGTCGAGTGAAAAAACCCCCTCCCCCACGAGCAGGGCCGGCTCGAGCGAAAAGTGACCGGGAACATCGCGCCAGGCCGGGTCGTAGCCGAACGTCGCCGTATTTCGGCCGCCGCGCACCATCACCCGCAAAACCCCGACCCTATGGGTCCGCCCATTGAGGCTCGCATGGACCTCGATCTCATCGGCGCTCATTTCGCCGGAACCTTCCTTTGACGCACGCGTTTCGGCAGCTTTTCATTGGCCAGGGCATCGCCCATGGGATCGTCGGCGACGATCTCGGCCAAGGGGCGGATCAAACCCAAGGCTTGCATCACCGAGGCGTAGATGCCAAAGGCCACGGCGGGATCCCCCGCTTCCACCTTGGCCAAGGTCGGCCGGCTTATGAATGCGCGCTGTGCGACGATCTCCATCGGCAGATGCCGGCGGAGACGTGCCGTACGAAGATCCGTGCCGATCTTGCGAATGGCCCGCTTGGCAGCCAGCGTCGGGGTGTGGGGCGTAGCCATAACATATGCGTCCTTTTACACTATCATGCTTAATGTAAGAGTACGCTTCTATTACGTCAAGGTGGCACCCCTGTTAGAAGGACCCTAAAATCGGTCAGATCATGTGCTCCTTGAACCGGTCATATCATTTGCTTGCGACACCGAACTTTCGTACCGATTGACGTTACGTTCGTAACGGATTACATTACGTCGATGATCAAGAGCTTCGCCGATAGGCGCACATCCGCCATGTTCCAAGGGAAGACGCCGAAGGGTACACCAGCGGACTTAGTGGCAAGAACGCAGCGCAAATTGGTGATGATCGACCAAGCAACCCAGTTGGACGACCTTCGGGTTCCGCCATCCAACAGCCTGGAGGCATTGAAAGGCGATCGGTCCAGCCAGCACAGCATCCGCGTCAACGATCAATGGCGCATTTGCTTTGTCTGGCAAGATGGCGATGCCCACGATGTTGAATTCTGTGATTACCATTGAAAGGCCCCGCATCATGACGATTCGCCGCGAAGATCTTGACGCTGGTCGTATCGACCTATCCGAGGTCATTGACATTGCGACGCCCCCACTTGGCCCGGTGCATCCAGGTGACATTCTGAAGCACGAATTCCTGGATCCGCTTGGTATGAGCGTCTATGCCCTGGCTGCGGCCCTCAAGCTGCCGCGGACACGCCTCAATGACATCGTACTGGGCCGACGGGCAGTGACCGCCGAGACGGCCTTACGCCTAGCACGTTTCTTTGGAACGAGCGCAAGATTCTGGTTGAACATCCAAAGTGCCTACGACCTGTCGATTACGGCCGGGAAACACGGTGCGGCCATCGAGCGCGAGATCAAGCCACGGGCAGCGTGAATCGGCGCTGCTTTTAAAAGGACGGTATGAGCTTAATAAACAACAAGGGGTTATGGCCAATTTCCGGACATAACCCCTTGATATTGTTGGTAGCGGAGGAGGGACTTGAACCCCCGACACGCGGATTATGATTCCGCTGCTCTAACCAGCTGAGCTACTCCGCCATAATAGCCGTGGAACCGGCTATTTAGAGAGTTGGAGGACGCAAGTCAAGGCAGACTCAAAGCCTTGGCCAAGATGCAGCCCGTCAACGTCAACAGCTTGTCCTTGACGCCGCCCATGGCTATACTCGGCCACTCTTCGGCAGTGCAGCATAGCAGCCGTCTAAGATGGCTTAATCATGACAGTAAAGGACAAAGGCAGCCATGAGCGATTTGAACGGCTATTACTTTGAAGATCTTTCGGTTGGGCAGACAGCGGTTTTTGCGAAAACCGTCACCGAGGCGGATATTGTGCTTTTCTCGGGGGTCTCGGGTGACACCAACCCCGTCCATTTGAACGAAGAATATGCCAGCAAGACCATGTTCAAGGGCCGCATCGCCCATGGCATGCTGTCCGCCGGCTTTATTTCGGCCGTCTTCGGAACCAAAATGCCCGGCCCAGGCTGCATTTACATGTCGCAAAATCTTCGCTTCAAGGCCCCGGTGAAAATTGGCGACACGGTTGTCGCCAAAGTCGAGATCCTTGAATTGTTCCCCGAGAAGAAGCGGGCCTCGTTCAAAACAACCTGCAGCGTCGGCACGACCGTCGTCATTGATGGCGATGCCACTTTGATGATTCCCTCGCGCGGGTAAAAACGACAGCGCGCAAGGCCGACTGCGCCCGTTGGGTTCCCGGCGGCGATTGAGCCTGAGCTCAACGCCGCCGGCCACCAGGCTTAGAGCCGGATCACCCAGAGCCGCCTCGCGCGGGGTTGCGCAGGGCGCGTTTATCGAATACCCCTTACCCCCTCACTGCTTGGGCTCAGGGATCCTATGCGCATTTTTCGTCATTTTACTGAATTGCCGGCTGCTATCCGAGGCGGCGTGCTGGCACTCGGCAATTTTGATGGCGTGCATCTGGGCCACCAGAACATTCTGAATACCACCGTCAAAACCGCCCGCCGGCTTGGCGTCGCCGCCGGCGCCATGACCTTTGAGCCCCATCCCCGCACGGTTTTCAATCCGGACAAACCGCCCTTTCGACTGACCCCGTTCCGGGTCAAGGCTCGGCTGATTGAATCGCTCGGCCTGGACTTCCTGCTCATGCAGCATTTCGATCTGGCCTTTGCGGCCCATACGGCGGAACAGTTCACCGATGACATTCTGGGCGAGGCCCTTGGCGCCGTCCAGATCGTGGTCGGGTACGATTTTGCCTTTGGCCATGGCCGCAAAGGCAATGGTGCCATGCTGCAAACCCGTGGTGTCCAAAAAGGCTTTTCCGTCCAGATCATCGACCCGTTACGGGCTGAGGACGGCAGCCTCTATTCCTCTAGCCGTGTTCGCGAGATGCTGGCGCAGGGAAACCCTCGCCAGGCGGCCCAACTGCTTGGGCGGGACTGGGAAATTGAGGGTCGGGTCGAGTTGGGGGACCAAAGGGGCCGGCAGCTTGGATTTCCCACCGCCAACCTGCATATGGCTGATTTTCTGCTGCCCGCTTTTGGGGTTTATGCGGTGCGCGCCGGGATCGACAAAGGCGAAGCCACCCAATGGTTGCCGGGCGTCGCCAATTTTGGGCAAAGACCAACCTTCGGCAAGGAGGATCGGGTGCTCGAAGTTCATTTGTTTGATTTTGACGGCGATCTTTACGGCCGTCATCTTCGTGTTGCCCTGGCGGACTTTTTGCGCGGTGAACAAAAATTTGATGGACCCGCCGCCCTCAAAGTTCAAATTGAACAAGACTGCGTGGCTGCCCGCCGCGCTTTGGCCTTTTAGACAGAGAGAAACCCGTGGATTACAAAACGACCGTCTTTCTGCCAAAGACCGACTTTCCGATGAAAGGCGGCCTGCCCGACCTGGAGCCAAAATTATTGGCGCGCTGGGCCGAAATGAACCTGTTTTCCCGCCTGCGCCAGGAAAGCAAGGGACGGCCGAAATTCGTCCTGCATGACGGCCCCCCCTATGCCAACGGTCATCTTCATATCGGCCATGCGCTCAACAAGATTCTCAAGGATGTCATCAACCGCTGCCAGCAGATGCTTGGCCAGGACGCCAATTATGTTCCCGGCTGGGACTGCCATGGTTTGCCGATCGAGTGGAAAATCGAGGAAAAATACCGCACGGCCGGGCTCGATAAGGACGAAGTGGACCCCATCGCCTTCCGCCAGGAATGCCGCCAGTTCGCCGAGCATTGGATCACCGTTCAGCGGGAAGAGTTCAAACGCCTGGGGGTGATGGGCGACTGGGACCATCCTTACACCACCATGGCCTATCAGGCCGAAGCGCAAATCGCCCGTGAGTTGGGTAAATTTGTAATGAATGGGGGCCTTTACAAAGGCTCCAAGCCGGTTCTCTGGTCTGTGGTCGAAAAGACCGCTTTGGCCGAAGCGGAAGTGGAATATCACGACCATGGTTCGGTAACTATTTGGGTGCGCTTCCCGATTGTCGAATCACCCCGTCCTGAACTTGCCGGAGCGCAGGTGGTCATCTGGACCACCACACCCTGGACGATGCCGGGCAACCGGGCCATCGCCTTTGGCCCCGACCTGACCTATCTGCTGCTGCGTGTCGAAGCGGTGGGGGACGGAAGCCTGGCGGTCCCGGGCGAGGTTCTGGTTCTTAGTGAAGATCTTGCCGAACAGGTGCTGGCGGATGCCAAAATCACCGACCGGCAGATATTGGCCCGGCTCAAGGGGCATGACCTGGCCGGGACCATTGCCCGCCATCCCTGGCAAACCCATCCAGATGCCAAGGGCGGCTATGATTTTCCGGTTCCCCTGCTGCCCGGCGGTTTTGTCACCAATGATGTCGGCACCGGCTTTGTTCATATTGCGCCCGGACATGGCGAGGACGACTGGCATCTTGGCATGGCCCATGGAATCGCCGTGCCGGAAACGGTTCAGCCCGATGGGCGCTACGCGCCGGGCGTGGCGATTTTTGCCGGACAATCGGTCCTGGCCCAGGGCAAAGATGGCAAATATTATTCGCCGGTGGCCAAACCGGTGGTCGAAGCCATGAAAGCGGTCGGTGCCCTGCTCCATAGCAGTAAACTGATCCATAGCTATCCCCATTCCTGGCGTTCCAAAGCCCCGCTGATCTTTCGGACCACGCCGCAATGGTTCATCAGCATGGACAGCAATCAGCTGCGCGAAAAGGCGCTCAAAGCCATCGATGCGACCCGTTGGGTGCCGGCCCAGGGACGCAACCGCATCTTTGCGATGGTGGAAAGCCGGCCGGACTGGTGCGTCTCACGCCAGCGGGCCTGGGGCGTTCCAATCACCGTGTTCGTCCATAAAGGCACCGGCGAATTGCTGCGCGATCAGGCGGTCATCGACCGCATCGCCGCAGCCA
>DUZC01000022.1 GCA_013349735.1 Rhodospirillaceae bacterium | reverse complement strand
CCCAACAGACAGCGCTGTTCCAATGCAGAAATCGGCCCGTGCAAGGCCGCAAGAGCCCGACCATAGCCCGCTAAATCCAGTCCGGGGCGAACCAAGGGAGAAAGCAACGGATGGTGATCAATGGTTTGGTGCCAGGATTTGGTCGCCTGACGCAAATGGGCAAGAGCAGAAAAATCCGCCATCGTCAAAAACGAAGCTCCTGAAGCAGCAACTCGCGCAGCTTCAGCATAAGCAGACGTTCTTCGCTATTCCAGGCCCGACAATAGCCCAAGCGCTTTTCTATCCATTTCTCGAAGGAACGCCTTGGCGCAATTCCGAACGCGCCATCATGAAATTCGACCGGCTTGTCTGGATTGCCACCCCAAGCGACCTCGTGGATATGCTCGCTGCGGGTCAGATAAATACGAATGCCGCCGGCGCCGCTTCCCCCGCCGGGGCGTCCGATACGCAGGCCCATCACCCCGGCAATCTCGGACGGCGGGAAGGCCGGCACTTGCCGATGCAGACTGTCCGCAGACCACACCAGGTCACTCTGATCCGTGCAGAATTTGGCATCAACAGCCTGTAACGCCTCGGGCTCAAAAAGTGTGCCGACGCCCGTCACCTGATCGTCAAAACACAAAGCCGCACCAGCCGCCTGGAATTCTCTCATCAGCCACTGCCCCATTTCCGGCCAAGCCGAAAACAGATCGTCATGCCCCCGCAGGATCATACGAGTCTCGCTGAACCGGTGTGTCAGGCCATCCAAAAGATTCATGCGGCGCTGGGTCTGTTTGGAGGCCAAACTTAGACAGTAGGCTCGCAACTTCTGAGAAACCTGTTCCAGACGCGGCAGGGAAAGCGTGCGCGCCTCGGTATGATGGCAGGCTATCAGCGCGACCAAATTCCCTCCCAACATAATCGGGAAAGACAGCGAGGACCGCACCCCCATATTCGCCAGATAGACCTGATGAACCGGCGATACACTGCGCAGATCACAATGGGTCAGATCAGCGGCGCTTTCGTCGAGCCCCACCAGGTCAATTGGCGTGGCGGACGCGTCCGGGATCATGCGCCAGCCATTGCGAATATATAAATTACGCGCAATAAGCGGAATATCGGTCGCGGGAAAGCGCAGCCCCAGATAGCTGCCATAAGCGTCGCTGCTGCGGGCCTCGGCAACCACTTCGCCATCGCCATCCTCGCGAAAGCGATAGAACATCACCCGCTGGAAACCGGTTTGCTCCGCTACCTCCTGGACCATTCTCTGATGCAGGGCGTCCGTATCATCACTATTTGGCGGCGGCACCGCCCCGGTAGTGGGACCGCCTGGATCGCGGCGGTCAGGAAGAACCGTTAAAACCACCCCCCCATTTTCAGCACGACAGACCATTAAATCCAGCCGATCCTGCACGCCTTCGAGCGCTGCTGGAAAAAGCTTTGTCGCCCCGGGCTGCCCGCCAACCTCTAGCAGGGTGACCCCCAACGCTTCTGCGGCCACCCGCCCAAGCCATCGCTCGGCCGGATGCCCCAAGAATTCCGCAATATTCACGCCAACATGGGTAATTTTTCCGGCCGCATCCGCGATGAGCACGGTACCGTGTGGCAAAATTTTGCCGGAAAGATGAAGTTGTTCTTTTTCGCATTGGTCAAGAAAGCGCTTATCCATTCTGTCGCTCTCCGGCAATCAGATCTTCGAAAGCATTGACCTCAAGGGGGCGGGAAAGAAGAAAGCCTTGAAAAATATTGCAGCCATGTTGGGTGAGCCACGCCAACTGGCGTTCCGTCTCAACCCCCTCGGCGACCGATCTTAACTCAAGCGCAACAGTCAGGCCCAGTACGGCACGGGCAATCGCCTCGTCTTCTTTTTCATTGCCCAAGCCATCGACAAAACTTTTATCGATTTTAAGTTCCGATAAAGGCAGTCTTTTCAAATAGCCTAGGGAAGAGAAGCCCGTGCCGAAATCGTCGATCGCGATATTGATCCCCGACTGATGCAGGCGGGCAAGGTTCGATTGGACATGATTGCTGCTTTCCAGCAAGGCCCCTTCGGTGATTTCAACCTGCAGCAGAGCCGGCGGCACACCAAACGCCGCAACGCGTTCCAGCAAGCGGTCAGCAAAATTTGCTTCGCGAATCGAACGGGGCGAAATATTGAAGGCCACCGGCGGCAGGTCCAGGCCCAACGCCAACCAGTCGCGCATTTGCGCCAGAAGGATGTCTTGAACGACCTGGTCGATTTCAAGGATCAGACCGCTGGCCTCGGCCACCGGGATAAAGTCAGCGGGGGACACCACACCCAATTCCGGATCCTGCCAACGCAACAAAGCCTCGCTCCCCTGCAGCCGAGGTTTGTCGGCCATCGTGAATTTCGGTTGGAAAACCAGACGGAAGCGATTCAGCGCCAAGGCCTGCCGCAAAGCGCCTTCGATGGCGGCCCGCTTCATCAGGCGGACATGCAGATCTGGCTTAAAAAATTCGACCCGGTTGCGGCCTTGCTCTTTGGCCCGATACATCGCTGAATCCGCGGCTTTGATCAGGCTGGCCGAATCGGTGCCATCGCCCGGATAGAAGGCAATGCCGATGCTGGCCGAAACAAAGAGCGTCCGCCCAGAGATCGGAAAGGATGCGGCCATTTCATCGGCGATGCGCAAGGCGATCTGCTCGGCCGATTGGGCTTCGCAATCATTGAGCAGGGCGGTGAATTCGTCACCACCCAATCTTGCCACCGTATCGACATCGCGCACCACAGCCTGCAAACGCTTTGCCGCCAGCTTAAGTAGCTCGTCGCCGATGTCGTGGCCCAGCGTGTCATTGATCGTTTTGAAATTATCCAAATCGATAAACAACAGGGCCACCTGTTGCTTCAATCGGCGGGCTTGGGCCAAGGCATGACGCAAGCGGTCATGGAACAAAGTGCGATTGGGCAAGCCGGTTAAAACGTCATGGGTCGCAAGATATTCAACCTTGCGCTGGGTATCTTTGATCGAGCCGATATCCGAAAAGACCGCAACATAATGTTCCACTTCCCCATCCGTGCCTTCAACCCGATTGATGGTCAGCCATTCCGGATAGATCTCGCCATTCTTACGCTTGTTCCAGATTTCTCCCTGCCAATAGCCCCGGATATTCAGCGCCTGCCACATCGCCGCATAAAAATCTTCGGAATGACGGCCCGATTTTAAGAGCGAGGTGGGTTTGCCCACCACATCGGCAATCTCATATCCGGTAATACGGGTAAAAGCAGGATTGACCGTTTGAATCAGCCCCTTTGCGTCGGTGACCGCGATGGCCTCACCGGCCTGGTCGAAGACGCGCGCGGTGATGCGCAACTGCTCGTCGGCCAGCCTTCGCGTCGTGATATCCTCGGCTTCCAGCAACAAAGCCGTCGGCTCGCCCTGGCTGTCCCGGAGCAGATGATGGGTGGTCGAAAGATAGCGCCGTCCTTGCGGCCCCTCGATGATCTGTTCGGAACTGACGGGGCCCATGAGCCGAACCGCCTCCAGATCCAGACGCCATAATTCGGCGGCGACCGCCGACGGCAACAGCGCGAAATCTTTTTTGCCGGTATAGTTCCGATCCTCAACACCAAAAAACTCTAAAAAGCTTTGATTCGCAAACAAATAGCTTCCAGACATATCTTTCATGGAAAAGAGGATGGTCGTCTTTTCCATCAGAGTGGACAGTCGTTCCTGCGACAGCTTCAGCTGTTCCTGCGCAAGGGTGATGTCGGTGATATCCACCAAAGTGGCCAGCAAGGTGGCAACCTCACCCGCTTTATCCGAACCGGGCGTGACGGTCAGACGGAAGGTCCGGCCATCTTGCTTCACCATCTGTTCCTCACGGTCACCCTGGGCCAGCGCATTGCCCAACATGGCGCCAAGCACATCCAGACCTTGTGGAAGACGGAGCCGCGAAACATGCTGACGCACCGCGGTGAGCCGGAGGTCGAAACGCCGCATCGCCGGGCCGTTAAAACGCCGCAAATGCGAGCCATTATCGAAAACCAGCACCGGAAACGGTAAGGCATCGTAAAGATTGGCATATTCTTCGGTCAGGCTGGCCAACTCGGTCGCTTTGATCGTCAACTCGCTATTCAGGCTGGCCATTTCCTCGTTGGTGGCCTGCAATTCTTCATTCGCGGCCTCTAATTCCTCGTTGGTGGCCTGAAGTTCCTCATTGGAAGCCTGTGCCTCTTCGTTGAGCGCCTGCATTTCCTCATTGGCGGTCGCCATCTCTTCGATCAGGGTCTGCAAATGTTCGCGGGTGGCAACCAGTTCATCTTCAATCTTGCGACTGTCGGCCGCTGGCGCTAAGGCCCTATCCTCCGCTTCCTTGCCGGCCTGTTCCGGCATGAAAATGATCAAAACCAATTGGCCGCCGGCATCGGCGATCGGCTCCAGCGATAGCCTGATCCAGTCCTGACCCAGTTTGCGGCGGCGACCGCGCTGGACCTTTCCGGTCTTATGCAGGCGATGCAATAAGGTCAGCAACTCTCCCCGCAGCGCCGGCACCACCAGATCGGTGGCCGTTACCTTAAGGCTGCCTTGCGACACCACCAAAAAGCGCTCGGTATGGCCAACCGAGTGCAAAACCTCGCCGTCGAGGTCACACAAAACCGCCGTAAGGTCAAAATGCTGGATCAGCCCCCCAAGCAAAGAGTCCAGTCTGCGGTCACGACGCTGGACCGGCGTCCGTAACAGACTGACCGGTGCCGATAATTGCATCGGCTGCGCTTCGCCGGTTTTACGAAACAGGCGATCACGCCGATCGATGGGCAGAAAATATTGCTCGGCCTGGGCGACACTTTCTGAGCGCCCAAGAAACAACTTACCCTCGGCCGCCAGGCCAAAATGAAAGATTTTTAGTACTTTGGCCTGAAGAGGAGCGTCAAAATAAATCAAGACATTCCGGCATGACACTAGGTCCAACCGAAGAAACGGAGGGTCACTGACCAAATTATGGCGAGCGAAGACAATCATATCGCGAAGATGTTTTGCCACCTCATAGGAGGAATTGATCGCATTGAAATGCCGTTCTAATTGCTCAGAAGGGATTTCACTCATGGCGGCCGCCGAATAGATGCCGCGGCGCGCGACGTTAAGCGCATCATCATCGATGTCGGTGGCAAAAATCTGCACCCGATATTGCGTCAAGCGCTCACCCAGCGCCTCGGCAAAGAGAATGGCGATCGAATAGGCCTCTTCACCGCTGGCGCAACCGGCCACCCAAACCCGGATCTCCTGGCCGGGTGGCTTGGCCGCACAGATCAAAGACACCTGATTGCTGAGCGCCTCAAAGGCTTCGCGATCGCGAAAAAACGAGGTCACGGAGATCAGAATGTCCCGCGCCAATAACTCCAATTCACGGGGATTGCTATCGACCCATGCCAAATAGGCTTCCAGATCCCGGGCACCGGTGGCAATCTCGCGGCGCCGGATGCGTCGCATCAGCGTGCCGGTTTTGTAGCCCGAGAAATCGAAATGCAGGACTTCCTTCAGACGTTGCAACAGGCGGTCAAAAGCATCCGGCGGAACCTCGCTTAGATCGATAGGCGGCAGATCGAGCAGTTGCGGCAGGCGCAGCGCTATGTCCTGCGGGGAGAGAATATGGTCAACGACCCCCGCTTCAATGGCCGACCGCGGCATGCCATCATATTTTGCTGTCTCTGGCAATTGCACCAGAGTTGACCCCCCGGCCGCCTGGATTGCCCTCAGGCCTGCGACGCCATCCGAGCCGGTGCCGGACAGCACCACGCCAATGGCATTTTCCCGCTCTTCCGCGGCCAAAGAAATCAGAAATTGATTGACGGAAGGCTTAGGCACCACTTCCGGCGGGGCCGTCACCAGTTGGAGCCGGCCGTCTTTGTAGAGCGCATTGGAATTGGCCGGAACCACATAGATGACACCTTGCTGCGGACGATCGCCCTGCCCGGCTTCCTTGACGGCAAGGCGCGTTTCGCGGGCCAGTATTTCGACCATCATGCTGCGGTGGCTGGGCGAGAGATGTTGTAAAATAACATAAGCGCAGCGCACCTCGGGCTTGAGATGCGCAATCAATTGGATGATGGCCTCGAGCCCGCCGGCCGAAGCGCCAATCCCGACAATGATTGGCTCAGCCCCCATTCTGGTTAGGCCCAAATTTTGGGAAGGAGCAACCCACTAATCCGACCGAAATCTTCCGCGCCGCTTTGCCGCGATGACCTACATGCCAAGACGTCACTTCGATCGAATCCTCCGACGGCAGAAACCCCAATATGTCCAGGACAAAATATCGGATATAGCAATATTGTCCATATGTTACATAAAGCAATAGTGTACAAATCTAATAGGCTTGCTTTCTCTTTGCCAAATGAATTATCAGCTTTGGCCGTCATGGAAGGCAAAAAAACCGTCAAAGACTCTCTTAGCTGATCGGCTTGAGTCGAGGATTGGATCGAATTAGAGTTTGTAAGCTGGTTTCTGGTCACTCTGGTTAAGGAACAAGATCAATCTAATGACTGCCAATGAAAACCACCCGAAATGTGACGGCAAATGCGCCGAGGATTTCGACGTCTCGATTACCATGGCCTTCCAGCCGGTGGTTGATGTCACTCTGCGCAGAATTTATGGCTATGAGGCGCTGGTTCGCGGCGTAAACGGCGAATCCGCCTTTTCCGTTTTGGCCGGGATAACCGAAAATAATCGCTATGGCTTTGACCAGGCTTGTCGGGTCAAAGCCATAGCGATGGCTTCAGAATTAGGCCTCGACCGCCGGCTTAATATCAATTTTATGCCCAATGCCGTTTATCATCCCGAAGCCTGTCTGCGGCTGACATTGAATACAGCGGCCCAATATGGCTTCCCACTCAATCTCATTACTTTTGAATTCACCGAAGATGAACAGATCATTGATCGTAACCATCTCAGGGGAATTATTGAAACCTACCGAAGGCATGGCTTTCAAACCGCCCTGGATGATTTCGGCGCGGGCTTTGCCGGATTATCGCTGTTGGCTGATTTTCAGCCTGACACGATCAAGATCGATCGCTGCCTGGTGGATGGCATTGATTCCAGCAAACCCAGGCAGGCAATTGTCGCCGGTTTGCTGAAAACCGCAGAGATGTTGCAGCTGTCGGTCGTCGCCGAAGGGGTCGAACGGAAAGAAGAATTTGCCCTGCTGCGCGGGATGGGGATCCGCTTGTTCCAGGGCTTCCTGTTCGCGCGACCGGCAATCGGGCGCCTTATTGCCGACGACGAAATCCCCTGGTGAATATGGCCCGCACGACGCTCAAAATTACAAATAGGGCTTGATCAGATGATCCTTGTTAAAAATATGATCAATCAGCCATCGTGATAGAAATTTAAAAAGTTGTTCATTGCTAATTGAAAGCGCATTTTCAATATAGTTATTATATATCTTAATAACTTCAGCCGTCAGTTTCTCATGGCTTTTTCTGTGCGCATTAATTTCAGGATAGCCGACATTAAGCATTATTTTTTCTTCTTCAAGAAAATGATAACGCGTATAATCGATTAACTCTATCAAAGTTCCGATGATAACCGGCGCACCCGGTTTCTGACTGAGTACACCGTTAATTAGCTCAAGCAGTTTTTGATGATGGTCATCAATGATGCTGTGGCCAATCGCCAGCTTATCGGTCCATTTTAAAGGTTCCAATTGCGTCCGCTACCATAACAACCTTGGTTTTATTTTAGTTTATACATTTTTATGAAAAATGGGAGTTTTTTGCTCTCGCCAACTTCGGCTGGGCCGAACGCACGGCCGCCCCCGAGCAACGAGGGCGCGTTCTAATTGATCAAAAAAACTGGCGTCTCCTGTAGATTTCAGCAGGCTGGCCTGCTAAAGCTTCGGCGCGGTGACGTGGCCGAATCCCGGAGCAGCAGACGATGAACTGGCTTACCAGGCTTTATTATAAACTTCAGCGCAACTGGAAAGCCTTCCGGCTTTTTTTGGCCTTATCGGGACCGGGTCTGGTCGTCATGATCGCGGACAACGATGCGGGTGGCATCACCACCTATGCGGCAACCGGCTCGAAATATGAATATTACTTAATCTGGTTTTTAATTTTACTGATTCCCGTTGCCTATTACGTCCAGGAAATGACCGTTCGCCTCGGAGCGGTGACCAAGCGCGGTCATGCTGAAGCCATTTTTGATGGCTTCGGTGCCTTTTGGGGCTGGTTTTCACTGCTGGATCTGTTGCTGGTGGACTGGCTGACCCTGGTTACCGAATTCATCGGCATGACCTCGGCCCTGGCCATTTTTGGCGTCCCCCCCTGGGTAACGGTGCTCGGCGTCTGCCTGTTGATGGGCACCATCATGCTGAACGGACGTTATTGGACCTGGGAAAAGATCGCCATGGGCTTTTGTGCCTTGAACCTGATTTATATTCCTGGCGCCTTAATGGTCCATCCCAAACTCTCGACCATCCTGTCCCATGGCCTGGTTCCCAATTTTCCCGGTGGGTTCAACGGCACCTTGTTCTTTTTCCTGATGGCCAATATCGGCACCACCATCGCCCCCTGGATGTTGTTTTTCCAGCAATCCTCGGTGGTGGATAAAGGGCTGAAAGAAAAAGATATCGGCTTTGGCAAATTTGACACCTTCATCGGCGCGATTTTTACCGTGGTGGTGGCCATTTTCATCGTGATCGTCACCGGCACCGTATTAAACGGCGTCGATGTCGACGACGCGGCCCAGGCAGCCAAACTGCTGATGGATAAGGATGGCTATGTCGGCACCTTTATGGCCATCGGCCTGTTTGATGCCGGCCTGTTGGGTGCCATCTGCATATCCCTGGCCAGTTCCTGGGCCTTTGGCGAAATCTTTGGCTGGGCGCATTCGCTGAACAATAAGATCAAAGAAGCCCCCTGGTTCTATGTCAGTTATTTCTTCACCCTGATCACCGCCGGACTGGTGGTGCTGATCCCCAATGCCCCGCTGGTTCTGATCACTCTGTTCGTTCAGGTGATTGCCGTGACCCTGCTGCCGGCCGCCCTGGTCTTTCTGATCCTGCTGTTGAACGATAAGGAAACCATGGGGGAATTTGCCAATACGCCGACCCAGAACATCATAAATGGCGCTATTGTTGCGGTGATCATTGTCCTGTCGACCCTTTACGGCATCAGCACTTTGTTCCCCACCCTGTTTGGCGTGTAAAGGAAGAGGTCATGCGCATTTTCCCCGCCATCCGCAGCGCGTTTGCCCGAAACACCGAAAAAATCCGCAAGATCAACCAGCGCTATGCCCATCCACGGCTGGCCATGTCGCCGGCAGTGCGGCTGTCTTTGCTGGCCCTGCGGCTTTATCTGCTGTTGCTGGTGGGCCTGCTGGGGTACAAATTCCTCATCACCGTCATGCCCTGAGGCCTAGGAAAAAATGTCAGACACCCCGTCCGCCGACGCCTATCTGCTGAGTGATCTGATCGGCGGGAAAGTCCGTCTCAACGGCAAGGCCATCGGGAAATTGGCCGATATTATCATCACCGATGCGGCCAAAGCCGCCGAAGTCACCCATCTGTTGATCCATCGCCCCTATGGCTACAAATCACTGATGGTTCCCTGGGAAAAGGTTGAACATCTGGCACCTAATGGCCAGGTCACGCTGTCCGGCATTGAGGCAACACGCTATGAGGGCGAGCCCCATGAAGGCCAGGTCTGTCTGCGCGATCATTTGCTGGACAAGAAAGTCCTGGATTGCGATGACGATGAAGTAGAAGTGGTCTATGACATCAAGCTGATGGCCAACAATCGGCGCCTGTTTGTCACCGATGTCGACTGCTCGCGGGCCGGCTTTCTGCGCCGCATCGGCCTGAAGCGGCTGTCAAATTTCATCCGCGCCGTCGCCGCCAAGATCAACGAGGACACCATTCCCTGGAGCTATGTCCAGCAACTGCCCAGCAATATGGGAAGCTTCAAGGGGAATGTGAAACTCAATCTGCTTAAGGACAAATTGCCGGAAATTCATCCGGTTGACCTTGCCGATATTCTTGAAGAACTGGACCATGAGCACCGCATGGCCATTTTCAATGAGCTGGATACCGAACATGCATCGGATACCTTGGAAGAGGTCGAGCCGCGGGTGCAGCGTGAATTGGTTTCCTCGCTTTCCATTGAACGCACCGCCGAATTGGTCAATGAAATGACTCCGGCGCAGGCGGCGGATATTCTGGCGGCCCTACCGGCCAGCGAAGTTGACGATATTCTTGAACATGTCGATGCGCCGGAAGCGGCAAAAATCCATGCGCTGATTGACCGCCATGAAGAGCAGATCGCCAATTACGCCACCTCGCATTACATCACTTTTTCACCCGAGACGTCGGTAGGAGAGGTCATGGGTAAATATCGGGACGTGGCCCGTGACGCCGATGTGGTGATGTATGTCTATGTCATCGATGGCAAGGGCGTTCTGGTTGGCGTGGTTGATATCAAGGAAATCCTGCTGGCCAATCTGCATGACAAGCTTTGCGACATCATGACCACCAACACGGTCGCCCTGGAAGAAAGCTCGACCGTTGCCGAGGCCTCGCAGCTTTTTGCCCGCTATGGCTTTCGCGCCATTCCCATCATCGGCGAGGGCGAGGTGCTGAAAGGGGTGATCCCCTATCGCGATGTCATGCAGTTAAGCCATCATTTTGTTTAAATAAGCTCTACCGGTTCAGGATATCGGCGAGCTCCTGCAACTGCTTATCAAAGCGCAACAGAAAAAATCCCTGATAGGCCAGATCCGACGGCGTAAAATAAGATCCGCCGGTGCCGTTCGACACAAAGAATTTATAAAGCGTGGCGCCGGAACGCAGTGATATCAGCATATTTTGCCAATGTTCTTCGGCGCCTTTGGTTTTCAGAACCTCCTGAAAGTCGGTGCCAATGGCCTCAAGCAACAGGTAATAGGCAACCAAGCGGCCCTTGGTAGCGAAAAACACCTCGCTGGCCCGGGTATCAAAATAGCCACCATTGGTGGCAAGAACCCGACGCTGGTTATCGGTAAGATGCTGCTTTTCCGCCTCGGTAAAGTCATCCGGTGACAGCACCGTCAGTTCGATGGTCCCGGATTGACTGCCCAGATCCTTGCCAATTTTTATCAGGACATCGGAAAGACTGCTGGCAATTCTGTCATATTTCGCCTGACCATGGGCCAATCGCTGGTTATAGGCGTCCAGGTTGCGAATGCCGTCGCGATATTGCGACACCGCGCTTGGCAGTAAAAAGGCCGTCGGGTCATAATTCAGCAAGCCCTTGGCCGCCACCAGATTGGGATCGGCTTCGCCGGAACCCCGTTCACGCCCAAGAAAATCCGTCATCTGGGTGGCCCATTGCGCCACGGCATATTGCAGGCCTTTTTGGAAAGCCACCATATTGCCGCTATGGGAAATGGGATAAAACCAAGGCTTATTGGGGGCCCAATGGCTAATTTCCCGTTCCATTAAGCTGGCGGCGACACTGACGGCCTTACTGCCGGCCTCGGTAAAATGGGGCCCCTGGGCGGTGATCTCGAGATCATCGTCGATATGATATTCATAAATAAACAAGCCGAAATACAGGAGGCAAGCCGCCAGCACAGCGGCCAAGGCCGCCCGGCCAGCCAGGCTGGAGCCAGCGACGGCATCAAAGACGCTATCGCGGACATCGACGCATTTATTCTGCAGCCTCTGCCACAATCCCATCATCCTGAACCCCTTAGACCGTTTACTGTGCGCGCAACCATAGCATAGTCTAGATCCGGTAAATCCTGATATTGCATAGAGATATAAACAGAAAAATCGGAGCCAAGACCATGTCAGAGCCGCGCCTTAAGGCCAAAATCTGGGCGCAGGCCTTGCTGCGGGCCGCCGCAGCCCAGGGCATGATGGCGACCTTGCTTCGCAAGGGCGACGAGGATGCCGGAACGGTGCTGATAAAGCAAAATCTGCAAGGCACTGGTTTTCGGGTGCTGACCCCGATCCGGGACGGCGATGGCGGCAAGGCCTGGTTGCCCGGAACCGGCCCCCTGCCCGTCGAGGACCCGGTGGCCGAGGCCTATATTTTGCGCCAAATTGAACGGGATCGCGATCTCTGGATTCTGGAAATCGAAGACCGCGAGGGCCGCCTGCCCATGGGCGAAAAAATTCTTTAGCCGCAACCGCAGCTTTTGACGGCAGGCGCTTCGGCCAAGCCAGGATCGGGTGCTTCCGGCGCCGTCTGGTGGCGGATCGCCCCTTGAAAAATCTCGGCCGTTTTTCCTTGATAGGTCACGCCGACAAAGCGCTGACCACGCGCATCTTCGCGCATTTCCATGGTGATCAGACCCGATTCAATGGCCTTGGCCGCAGCTTCGGCAGACAGATCCAACGCCTTGCCGACAGCGCCCAGCAAGGCATTGATTTCGTCATACATTTCCCGTTCATTCATTAAGCGATCCTCGGTCAGGCGCAGTAAAGGGAACTACCCTTTGGCGGATTTGCCCGGCTTAGCCTTAGGCTTTGGCTTGGCTTTTTCCACCGCCGGCTTGACCGTTTTTTTCGGTTTGGCCGCCGATTTTTCTGCCTGGATGATCTCGGCTTCCGCCCGCAACCAATATTCCAGGTCCTGGCCATGCCGCCGACCCTCGGACTCCCAAAGTGCGAAGGCGCGCTGCTTGATCTGATCTTCCCTGCTGCTCATCTTTGTCCCCTGGCTCTGATCCCGAAACGTTATCGCACCAACCGCTTTGGGAAAATATCATTCTTGTGAATTTTTTCTTTTACGGGACCTAAGGATCACTGAGTCGAATGCCTGTCTCCTGGCACCAGTTTCTTAAAGCTGCGTCAATGGCATTTTTCTCGAATTCATACCAGCTATCGAGCATGCCGCCTGCTTGTATCAGGTCCTTGAAGCGACTATAGGCGCCCCTTCTCCGAAAAATATCGGCGACCGCGTTAAATTCATCGGGAAGATTTTTATCAACAAAATTAAAAACCAAATCCCGTCCGAGGTTTAATTCATTCCTGTGTGGAATTTCCACATAGTTTTCCGAAGTTTCAAAATCATCTGGCAACTCATCTATGCCGGCCATCTGTGACACATAATAAATTGTTCCTGTATCCGTATGAATATACGCATTATTTTCGCATTGCTGCCCAGAGCTAACAAATTCGAAAGCCTCGGACAGTTCGTCGAATTTGACCAATCTCGGTTGCGACAGCATGGCGGAGGCCACCCCATTACTTTAAAGCTCGAACCATCAGAAAGTTAGCGCAAACGCTTAGCGTCAGCAATTCCAGAGAGCGGCGGCAACAGCCTTCTGGCCGATCAGGGCCCGCCCCTTCCGAACCGAGTTGACCCTTTCCGAAGGCCGAACGTCGGGAAAATCAGGCACGGATTTCAGGATATCACCGGATGAAAGCGGATAATTTTTTAGCGCCTGCGGCGCGATTTTTTGTCCGTTCCGATCCGAGGGCATTCGTTTAATCCGTGTTTGATGGGCTCGCCGTTCCAGGATCATGGGCGCAATTGTAAACAAATTGTGCGCACTGGCCCCGCAACAATAAATTAAGATATGATTAAAATCTGAAAGAGGGGGCGCCGGTTCAGCCGGCAATAATTCGGGGGCCGGCTATTCCAATTCTAACCTCAGACCGAAGGCGCCATGCCTTTGGGTTCCGAGCGCTTTTGTGCATGACCTCCGGCCTTTGCCTGGCCGGGGGACCGGCCGTGGCTGGGCCATCCGGAGCGCAGTTGATCGCGGGTCAGGCAAATATTACGGCAGTCGCGCAAAACACCTTTATTCAGCAAAACTCGGCCAAAGCCATCATCAACTGGCAAAATTTTTCGCTTGCCACCAATGAAACGCTGAACTTCAAGCAACCCGATGCCAATTCCATTGCACTGAACCGGGTGTTGGGGGCCGATGCCTCAAACTTGCTCGGCAGCTTGACCGCCAATGGCCAAGTCTGGATCGTCAATCCCAATGGGGTGATGTTTGGCCCCAAATCCCAAGTCAATGTCGCCGGGCTGTTGGCCACAACCAGCGATATCAAGGATCAGGATTTTCTCGCCGGCGATTACCAGTTTGGCAAAGCCTCGCCGAACCCCCATGCGGTGATCAATAATTTTGGCACTCTTCAAGCCTCCGAGGGTGGCTATGCGGTGCTGGCCGGGTCCTCGGTCAATAATGCCGGCACTGTGACTGC
>DUZC01000021.1 GCA_013349735.1 Rhodospirillaceae bacterium | reverse complement strand
ATATCGCTGATGATGGCATCGAAGTCGTCGCCGGCCTCGCGCAGGGACAGGGCCTTGTCGGCACTGTCCACCGAGGTCACATCATAGCCGGCAACCGACAGCAAGGGGGTCAGCAGATTGCGGAAGAAGGGACTGTCATCCACCAGCAGAATGCGCGGGGTTTCGCTTTTGCTCTGGAATTCTTTCTCCGCCGAACCGAACCAATCGCCCCAAGCCTGCATCAGATAATAACCGGCATCGATGATATCGGTCGCCTTGCCCGAGACCACCGCCGTACCGATCAGTCCGGGGTCGTCCACCGACAATTCAACCTTCAATTCCTCTTCCACGATATCGACGATCTCGTCGACCACCAGACCCATCGAGCGATCGCGGTCGGCAAAGACCAGTACCGGCTGCAGACCTTCGGTTCGGGTCTGGAAGGTCCCGTCGATGGTGACCAGCGGCATCAGCTTGCCGCGATATTGCACCACCGGCTTGCCATGCGAATGTTCGATACTGGTGGCCTCGATTTCCTCGAGACGGGCGACCAGGGCCAAAGGCACGGCCTTGAGATCGTCGCCGCAGGCCCGGAAAACCAGCAGAGACTGACGTTCCTCGTCCCGGACGTCGCGTACTGCTTCGGCCGCGGCCGCCTGGCTGCTGCTGGCCAGTTCGCCGGTGTCCCCGGCGATGCCGTTGGGATCAAGGATCATGATGACCGAACCATCACCCAAAATGGTATTGCCCGAGAACATGCTGATATGACGCAGAATCGGGGCAACCGGCTTGACGACGATTTCTTCGGTATCGAAGACCCGATCGACAATAATGCCAAAAGTATAAGCCGCGACCTGGGTCACCACGATAAAGGTTTCCGTCCGTTCTTCCTCTTCGCCGCCCAGCTTCAACAAGGTCCGCAAACTGACCAGCGGCAGCAGACGATCCCGCAGACGCAACACCGGCGCATTATTGATCATTTCAATGCCATGCTCGGAATTGGCCGTGGTCCGCACCAATTCCAGAACGCTGATCTGCGGAATCGCAAAGCGTTCGCCCGCGCATTCGACGATCAAGGCCGAAACAATGGCCAAGGTCAGCGGAATCTTGATCAGGAAACGGGTGCCTTTGCCGGTCTGGGTTTTCAGTTCGATGGTGCCGCCGATCTTTTCGATATTGGTGCGGACCACATCCATACCGACGCCGCGCCCGGAAACCGACGTGACCTTTTCCGCGGTTGAGAAACCGGCACGGAAAATATACTGAGCGACCTGCTGGTCGCTTAACTGATCCAGTTCGGCCTCGGAGGCCAGCGCGTTGGACAAAATTTTCTGACGGATGCGCGGGATGTTCAAACCCTTACCGTCATCGGAAATCTCGATGATGATATGGCCGCCTTCGTGAAAGGCGTTGAGCACGATCTTGCCAACCTCGGGCTTGCCGATGCGGCGGCGCTCTTCAAGCAGTTCCAGACCATGATCCGCCGAATTGCGCACCATATGCGTCAGCGGATCCTTGATCAGTTCCAAAACCTGACGGTCGAGCTCGGTTTCGGCGCCGATCATTTGCAGATCGATCTTTTTACCGGTTTCCACCGATAGATCCCGGACGATACGCGGCAGCTTGGCCCAGGCATTGCCAATCGGCTGCATCCGCGTTTTCATCACTCCTTCCTGCAAATCACTGGTGATATGCGACAGCCGCTGCAGCGGGGTGGCGAATTCACTGTCATCTTTGCCGCGGACCATCTGCAAAAGCTGATTGCGGGTCAACACCAGCTCGGACACCAAGGTCATCAGATTTTCCAGCAGCTCCACATTCACGCGGATGGTTTGCTGGGCTACCGATGACTCTTTCGGCGCTTCCGTGTTCGCCGCGGCCGCCGGCACGGCCGCCTTGGCCGGCAGTTGCGGCTGGGTGGCCGGAACGCTGGCCGGCACTTCCGGTTCGGGCTCGGGCTCGGGTTCCGCGGCGGCAGCCGGCGGCGGCTCAGGCGCCGCGGCGACCGGCGGCGGTTCGGGCTCGGCCTGGGGGGGTGGCGGTGGGGGCGGAGGCGGCGCGGCGGCGGCCGGCCCTTTGCCCTCGGCATGGGCATTCAATTGCCCGATCAAATCCTTGTCGTCGCCTTCGGGCTCAGCCTCATGCTGTTCGATATGACCAAGGATCATCTTGATGCGATCGATGGAGGCCAGGATCAAGGTCACCGCGGCCGGCGTCACCGACAATTCGCCATCGCGGAATTTGCCAAGGACATTTTCTGCGGCATGCGCCACATGCTCAAGTCGCGGCAGTCCCAGGAATCCGCAGGTGCCCTTAATGGTATGAACCAGTCGAAAAATATTCGAAAGGATCTTTGGTTCCGGATTCTGTTCGAGCTTGACCAGCTCGACGTCCAATGTGGACAGGCTTTCCCCCGTTTCCGTGAGGAATTCACTCAAGAGATCGTCCATTTATGGTCCCCTGCCTCCGCCCCGCCCTATGACTTCGATTTAATAGCCATAAGGCGTATTCTCATCATTACCTTCCTTAATAGCACGCAACATTACAATTGAGAAAGTGTAGCCTCGCCAAAATCGGCATTGCTTTTGCGAATTTTTATATCGCTTTGCAGCATAACGTCACCCGGTTCTGGGCTTCGGCCAGGGTGACGCCATAGCCCAATCGCCGCGCCAGCCAGCGGGTAAACACGCCCTGGGCGGCGCGCGGCGGCATCGCATCCAGGGGACCATCGGCCAGCCCGCCAGCCGCCTCACCGGTTTTCGCCGTCGGGCCTTCCACGGTGATTTCGGCCAGGATAGCGGCCGCCGGCCGCGCCGACAGGCGGATCTGGCCGCCACCCGGCAGACAGTCGCGCGCCAGCAATATCAGGTTCAGCAGCAATTGAGCCCGGCCGTCCCGCCAGGGTTCCTGCGACTCATCCCGCCAGTCCAGGCTAAGGTTTTGGCCGGCGGTGACCGAGCAGGCGACATAGGACGACACCAGCTCGCGCAGTGACCGGGCTTCTACCGCTTTGCCGCCACCGCCAAAAGCGAGGCGAAAAAACCGCAGACGATGCGCCGCCACGGCCGCGCTGCTGGTCAGCAATTGCAGCGCCTCGTCGTCGGCGCCGCCACCCCCTGCCTCTTCCGACAGAAGTTCGGCCCCCGTGGCCAGGGCGCCCACCGGTCCGGCCAGGTCATGGCAAAGACGGGCGCAGAGACCTTCGGCCAGAAGCAACCCTTCAGCTTGATCAACCATTGCCGCTCCCCTACAGTCATTTCCGGCATAATGGACGAAGCGCTTAACCGATGCCAGAGGGCCGCTATCCTGTCAGTTTGCACCCGATGCTCCGCCGCCTGATCCTTCTGGCCCTGTTGCTGATGCCGACGGCCGGCAAGGCCGGCGATGCGTCGGAGGTCCAGCGACGCCTGGACACGGCTTGGGCTCATTTCCGCGACGCCTTTTATCAATCGGAGGCGGACCATCCCGATCCGGCGGCGACCGGCGCTGCGCTGAAGGCGTTCCTGGCGGCTTGGAGCGGCCTGTTGCCAAGCCTCGAAGGGCGGATTCCGCCGCCCCCCTTCCCGCAGGACCAGGACATCCCCGCTGAAATGAGACAGATCGCGGTGATCGCCCGTCAGGCCGCCGACCAGACCGCCGCCGGCCAATTGCCAGACGCCCATTCCAGCCTGTATCGGATCCGGGCCATCCTGGCCGATCAGCGGCGGCGCAATGATATCACCAGCTATGACGATCTGTTGGACGGCTTTGATGAGAAATTGGCCGAGGCTGATGACGGCGATTTCGGGCAAGCCGAACTGACCGCCGATCAATTCGTCCGCCTTTGCGAACAGCTTGGCGTGCTGGCCTGGCTGGCCGAACAGTTGGAGAAGCGCGCCCCCCGCGCTTTGCAGGATGACCAGGATTTTTTCCGACGGATCGAAGGCGTCGCGCGCCAGGTGACCGCCGTCAAAACCGCTTTGCTGGAAGGCCAGAGCGCGGCGGTGATCGCCGCTTTGCAGGCGCTTCGCCGGGACTTCGCCTCTTTCTATTTCTTATACGGATAGGCTGAAATTCCCGCCTGCCATGTCCATATCTAGCGATATCAGTAGCCCTGGAAAGTGCCGCAGATGATTGATCCCTTTGGCCGTTCCATCCATTATCTGCGCCTTTCGGTGACCGATCGCTGCAATTTGAGATGCCGCTATTGCATGGGCGAGTCTCCGGAATTCCTGCCCAAATCAGCGCTTTTGAGCCTTGAGGAGCTGGCGCGGTTGGCCGAGGCTTTCATCACGCTCGGGATCCGCAAAATACGGCTGACCGGCGGGGAACCGCTGGTCCGGCGTGGCCTTCTCGATCTGGTCCGGAGCCTGGGCCGCCATCTGACGTCCGGACGGCTAGAGGAATTGACCCTGTCCACCAACGGGGTCCGCCTGCCTGAATTTGCCGAAGATTTGCGGGCTGCCGGCATCAAGCGCGTGAATGTATCCTTGGACAGTCTTGACCGGGCCCGATTCCAGCGCATCACCCGTTCGGATGGTTTGGAACAGGTGCTGGCGGGCCTTGCCGCCGCCAAGGCCGCCGGCCTTAAGGTAAAAATCAATACAGTCGCCTTGCTGGGCATCAATGAGGATGAGATCGATGATTTGATCCGTTGGTGCGGCGACCAGGGATTTGATCTGACCCTGATCGAGACCATGCCCATGGGCGAAGTGGACGAAGACCGCACCGATCGCTATCTGCCGCTTGATAAACTGCGCCGCGATCTTGGCAAAAAATGGCGCTTGCAGCCGCTGGCTCTGACCACCGGTGGCCCGGCCAGCTATTGCCGCGTTCAGGAAACCGGAGGTCTGCTTGGCTTTATTACGCCTTTGACCCATAATTTTTGTGAGGGATGCAATCGGGTCAGGGTAACCTGTACCGGTAAACTTTATATGTGTCTCGGCCAGGAGGACTCGGCCGATCTGCAGGCGGTGCTGCGCGATGAAAATTCAAACCATCAGGCCTTGGAGGCGGCGATCTTATCGGCAATCCGGCGCAAGCCCAAAGGTCACGATTTCATCATCGATCGCCAGCAGAGCCGGCCGGCATTAGGGCGTCATATGAACACCACCGGTGGCTAAGCGGTAACAGGGGAGCGGCAAAAGCAATGAATTTTGAAAGCGTGGCCTTCGTCGCCGGGGATAGTGACGCGGCCCAGCGCGCCCTGAAATTGCTCTCGGCGACCTATGGAGGCGTTCCCGTCGAACAGGCCGATGTGATCGTCGCTTTGGGGGGCGACGGCTTCATGCTGGAAACCCTGCATCGGCATATCGATCGCAAAATTCCGATTTATGGAATGAACCGGGGCTCGGTCGGTTTTCTGATGAATGTCTATCGCGAAGTTCATTTGTTTGAGCGCCTGCGCCGCGCCGAGGTGGTGCGCCTGCATCCGCTGATCATGCGGGTCATCACCGGCAGCAATGAAAGCCACGAGGCTTTGGCGATCAACGAAGTCTCTTTGCTGCGAGAAACCCGCCAGGCCGCCAAAATCCGCATTCGCATCGATGGCCGTGTCCGCCTCGAAGAACTTGTTTGCGATGGCGTTTTATTGTCAACGCCGGCCGGCAGCACCGCCTATAATCTTTCCGCGCATGGCCCGATCATCCCCATGGGCGCCGGAGTCCTGGCCCTGACTTCGATCTCGGCGTTCCGCCCCCGACGCTGGCGGGGCGCCTTGTTATCCCACAAGGCGAAAGTTTCCTTTGAAGTCCTGGATGGCGATAAGCGCCCGGTATCGGCGGTGGCCGACTATACCGAAGTCCGCAATGTGGCATCCGTCGAAGTTCATGAAGATCGCGAGGTCGGCCTCGATCTCCTGTTCGATCCGGAACATAATCTGGAAGAACGCATTCTGGCCGAACAGTTCCTGCCTTAGGTGATATGGCAGTAGGGCTGGCGTCTCCGCCGGCCACCGCCAAATCGTCGGCACAAAGGCCGGCGCACCCGATTTTCAAAGGCTTTTTGACACGGATTCCCAGATGACACCAGATGCGCACGGATTAAAAAAAATGGCGCCAAAGGCGCAAGGGAATTTTCCGCTTTCATCCGGTATGATCCGATCAAATCCGTGTCTCATTGGCCAACGTTCGGCAGTCAGGCAGCAGGGCTGGCGTCCCCGCCGGCCACCGCCAAATCGCCGGCACAGAGCGGTGCACCCGAAATTTAAAGGCGGGACGCCGGTTGCGGGTCTGGTCGAACCAGACTCATAAAAGCTTGCCCTGACGGCCATCGCCGGCAGTCGGCCGACGGGCGGTCGGGAGTTCGCCCTCAACCACCACCGGAACCGTTTTCCCGGCATCAAAGGTCACCGTCCAGCGTTCGCCCGCTTTGGCCGCTTCCGGCGCGCTGACCGGCTGACCGGCCCGATCGCGCACCAGCGCGAAACCGCGGCGCAAAACCTGTTCATAGGACAGGCTTTCCAGGACGGCGGCCAGGCGATCCAGCGCCGCCCGCTTTTGCTGCAATCCTCGGTCCAGCATCACCCCTAACCGCTGGGCCGGGGCTTCCAACTGATGGCGCTTTTCCTTGATCTGCTGGTGGGGGCTGGGCAGCCTGGCCGCCCACTGCCCCAGCAAAGCCCGGCGGCGATGCAACAGATTGGGCAGCGCATTGACCAGCCGGTCCTGCCATCCCGCCAATTGCCGGCCAAGCTCGGCCAGACGGCGGGCGGGATCCCCCAGCCCCCGTCCCAGCCCCAGCAAACGCTGGCGCCGCTCGTCCAGCAGCCTGAGCGCCGCGGCATCCTGGCGCTGGGCCAGTTCGGCCAGGCGGGCCAATAATTCGCGGCGCACCGGCACGGCCATCTCGGCCGCCCCGGTGGGGGTCGGCGCCCGCAAATCGGCGGCAAAATCGATTAAAGTGGTATCGGTCTCATGGCCCACCGCGGAAATCAGCGGAATGACCGAAGCCGCCGCCGCCCGCACCACCACTTCCTCATTAAAGGCCCACAGATCTTCGAGCGAGCCACCGCCCCGGGCGACGATCAACAGATCGGGGCGCGGCACCGCCCCGCCAACCGGCAGCGCGTTGAAGCCTTCGATGGCCGCCGCCACTTCCGCTGCCGCCCCTTCGCCCTGGACGGCCACCGGCCAAAGCAGGACAGGGCGCGGGAAGCGATCGGCCAGACGATGCAGGATATCGCGGATCACCGCCCCGGTCGGCGAGGTCACCACACCGATCACCTTGGGCAGGAAGGGCAGTTTCTTTTTGCGGGCCGGATCAAACAGCCCTTCGCCGGCCAGACGGCGGCGGCGATCCTCAAGCAGTTTCAGCAAAGCGCCTTGCCCGGCCAATTCCAGACTGTCCACGACCATCTGATATTTTGAACGACCGGGATAGGTGGTCAGCCGGCCACTCGCCACCACCTCCATGCCATCCTCGGGCGTTACCGCCAGGCGCCCGGCCGAACCCCGCCAACAGACGGCATCCAGCACCGCGTCGCTGTCTTTTAAACAGAAATAAATATGACCCGAGGAATGGCGCTTGCACCCGGAAATTTCGCCTTTCACCCGCAGATGCTCATAGGCCTGTTCCACGGTGCGTTTCAGGGCCAGCGACAGTTCACCGACGGTAAATTCCGGGGCATTGCGCGACAGCGACGGGGCGAAGGGATCGGTCATCGGCCAAGAATAGAGTCCTGCCCGCTTGGCGGCAAGCCGACAGAGATTTGCAGCGGATGGTTTTGTGGTACAACAGCCCCGCTTTTGGCAATGACAGCGAGGAACAAGCATGAAAATCCTGGTGGTAGGATCGGGCGGCCGCGAGCATGCCCTGTGCTGGGCGATTCGCCGTTCCCCCCTGTGCAGCCACCTGCTGGCGGCACCCGGCAATCCCGGCATCGGCCAACTGGCCGAACTGGTGCCCATCGCCGCCGAAGAGAGTGATGCCCTGGTCCGCTTCGCCCAGAGCCAGCATGTCGAACTGGTGGTGATCGGCCCCGAAGCGCCCCTGGTCGCCGGTCTCGCCGACCGTTTGGCCGCCGTCGGTATCCGTGCCTTCGGCCCCAGCGCCGATGCCGCCCTTCTGGAAGGGTCGAAGGGGTTCATGAAGGATATGGTGGCCAAATGCGGCATACCCAGCGCCGCTTATGGCCGCTTTACCGAGGCCGAGGCCGCCAAGGACTTCATCCGCGCCAAGGGCGCCCCGATCGTCGTCAAGACCGACGGGCTGGCCGCCGGCAAGGGGGTGGTGGTGGCGACCAGCCTGGACGAGGCCCTGGCCGCGGTGGATCTGATGATGGCGGAAAAGGCCTTTGGCGCGGCCGGCGAGGAAATCGTCATCGAGGAATTTCTGGAAGGCGAGGAAGCCAGTTTCTTTGCCATCGTCGATGGCCAAACCGCCCTGCCCTTGGCTGCCGCCCAGGATCACAAGCGGGTCGGTGACGGCGATCAGGGACCCAATACCGGCGGCATGGGGGCCTATTCTCCGGCGCCGGTCGTCACCGAGGCGGTGGCGCAAAAAATCATGGACCGCTGTATCCTGCCCTTGGTCAAGGGCATGGCCGAGCAGGGCCGCCCCTATAAGGGCGTGCTGTTTGCCGGGGTAATGATCAAGGACGGGGAACCGAAATTGCTGGAATATAATGTCCGTTTCGGCGACCCCGAATGTCAGGTGCTGATGGCCCGGCTGGACTCGGACATTGTCGAATTGATGCTGGCCGCCTGCGAAACCCAGTTGGCCGGACACCGGATTGCCTGGCGGCCCCAGCCGGCTTTGGTGGTGGTGATGGCCGCCAAGGGCTATCCCGGGGCCTATCGCAAAGGTTCGGTGATCGGCGGATTGGGCGGTGCGGCGGCGATCGAAGGGGTCACCATCTTCCATGCCGGCACCAAATCGGGTGAAGACGGGCGCATCCTGGCCAATGGCGGACGGGTGTTGGGAATCACGGCCATCGGCAGCGATCTGGCCCAGGCGCAGAGCCGTGCCTATCGGGCCGTCGACCGTCTGGATTGGCCCGATGGTTTTTGCCGTCGCGATATCGGCTGGCGGGCGCTTCGTGGTTAATCTGCCCGCTTCTGCCGAAAAACGCCGGCGCAGAGGCCGGCGCTACTGAATTTAAAGGCCTACCCTAATGCAGTAGGGCCGGCGTCCCTGCCGGCCACCGCCTATAATATGCTGAAATCATTGAAGTTTTATGCCGACCTCACACCGGCGGGGACGCCGGTGCTACTGTACTTTTTGAATGAATCAGTGCACTAGCTGGTCGCCGGCGCCAGCTCGGCGAGAAGGTTTTGCGCCACCTGGGCTCGATCCCCCGATGGCAAACGGCCAATGCGCTCGGCCTCCTTGCCTTCGATCGTCGCGATCTTCGCCGTCCGCACCACCGAGTCGACCGGCAGACCGGCCATCGCCAGGTCCGACACCGCCACATCTCCCGGCCACCCGCGGTTTTCAGCGCTGGTGATCATAAGCACCCACAGCAGACCGTGCGCGCGCTGGATGCCGTTGGCCCCCACCACCAGGGCCGGACGCCGCTGACGCACCGGTCGGTCGGTATAGGGAAACGGGACTTTTACGATGTCCCAGGCTTCAAAGTCCGGCATAAGCCCGCCGATCGGCTTCGCTGTCCCATTCCGAGAATGTGCCAAAGGGATCTTCGGTTGGCTCTCGGCTGGCGCGCGTCAGGACAACCTTGTCGCCCTCGATGGCATAAAGGATCTCGTCACCCGCTTTCAGTCGCAAGGCGGCCCGCACCGATTGCGGTATCGTCGTCTGTGCTTTGCTTGTGATTTTGCTCGTGATCATGTTGCACCAGGATAAGGACTTTCCTTTCCTCCAAAGTAAGGCATTTCCTTACCACCCTCAAGGACCCCTTCCGGATTTTCACCTCAGCTCCAGTTGCGCATCGAGCCTGGCCAGGACCATTTCATCCAGCGCACCGATAGAGGCCACCAGTTTCAGATGGTTGAGCAACAGCAGATGATAGAGGCCAAGCCGCGATTTTCGTGCCTGCGAGGCCTGGGCCAGGGCGACAAACACCTCATGGCTCGGCTTCTGGCCGAATAAAGCGGCGGCCCGGTTGGCGGCGACCGATTTCTCGGCGGCCTCGACCGCTTCGGTCATATCCTCCATCGCCGCCTTGCCCTCCTTCAGCGCCGCCAAGGCCACGGCCGCCTCTTCGGCCGCGTCGCCCCTCGTCGAATCCAGCTCGGCCCGCAATCGGGCCTGGGTTTCTCGGGCCTCGCGCTGGCGCGACAGCGTGCCGCCGCCGGCATAAAGCGGCAAAGTGACGGAAAGCCCGACTTCCCGGTTATTGGTCGCCCGGGTCGGACTGTTGAACATCGAATTGCTGTTGCTGGACTGATAGCTGTCGCCAAAAGAGGCGTTCAGGCCAACCCGCGGCCAATCGCCGGCATCGGCCTTTTCGACAGCGCTGGCCGCCGCCTCAACCGCTTTCCCGGCGCTCAGCACTTTAAGCCCGCTCTTTTGCGCCGCTTCGATCCAGCGCTCGGGCGGATCGCTGTCCGACAATTCCGGCAGATGCGCGGGATCCAGGGCCGGCAGGGTAAAAGCCGTATCCCCCAGAATTTTTCGCAGCCCCTCCTGGCGCTTGGCCAATTCCTGCAAGACGGTCACCCGCTCGGCGCGCAGCTGTCCGCGCCGGACTTTCGCCTCCAGGATATCGGTGACCGGCTTGGCACCATGCGCGAAGCCTTGTTCGGCCGCCAGTTGCTGTTCGGCCACCGCCTTCATCTGCGCATCGATCTCGGCCAGACCGGCCCGGGACAGATCAAGATCAAAACAGGCCTGGGCAAGGCGCAGGATCAGATCCTGTCGGGCCTGGGCGAAATCGATCCGCGCCGCATCGGTCTGGGCCCGGGCCACCGACAGCGCCTGCCAGCTGCCCCAATCGAACAAAGGCTGTTTGAGTTTTACGCTCCAATCACCGGAATGATCCTTACGGGGCCCCGGACCCGAGCCGAAACTGTAATCGGCCAGGGATTTTGATCCTTCCGCCGTGGCATCCAGGGCCGGCAGCAAATCGGCCCAGGCCTGAGGAATTCTTTCCTCTTCCTCGCCCAATTTATGCCTGGCCGCGGCCATCACCGGGTCATTGGCCTGGGCCAGGGCGAACAGGTCCGAGAGCGTCGACGCCCTGGCCGGCGGGGCGGCCCCATAGCACAGAGAGAGGACCAGGATCCATGCGATGCGATTGGTCATTATCTTTCCCTCAGGGATTCGTGGCCGCGCTGTAACAGCGGCGCCAGGAAATATTCGATGACCCGGCGCTTGCCGGTCCGGATCTCGGCCTCGACCGCCATGCCCGGCTTCAAGGGGGTGTCCTGACCCGCTATCGGCAGAACCGGCCGGGGCAGGGCCAGCAGCACGGAAAAGAGCGGTCCCTTTTTTTCGTCATTGATGGCGTCGGAGGACAAGGTCTTGACCTGAGCCAGCACCGTGCCGAACTTGGTATAGGGAAAGGCCTCGACCTTGATTTCCGCCCTTTGCCCCAGCGCAACGAAGCCGATATCGCGATTCTCGATCATCGCCTCGACCTCCAACCCGTCCTCTTTCGGCACGATCAGCATCAATTGCTGGGCGGGCTGGACCACGCCGCCCACCGTATGCAGGGCCAATTGCTGGACCACGCCATCGATGGGGGCCAGGATCCTGGCCTGGGCGATTTTGATCTCGGCCTTGGCCATATCCTGGGCGGCCTCGTCGGATTTTTGCCGGGCTTCCGCCAATTGATCGAGCTGGGCGCGCCGTGTCGACGACAGGGTGACTTCTCTTTCCTTTTTGCTTTCCTCGAGATCGGCCAGGCCGGCCTTGCGCTTTTCCTGGGCGATGGCCAGCTCGCCCTCGGCTTCGATCAGACGGCGCTCGGCTTCCTGCAGATCATGCCGGGCGACATAGCCGTCGGCGGCCAAGCTGGCCAGATCCTGGCGATGCTGGGCCAAAAGCGGCAAGGCCAGTGAAGCGCGCTTGATGTCTTCCGAGGTTGCCCGGATATCCGCCGTCCGGCGGGTGATGGTGGCGTCAAGCTGGCGTAATTTTCCCTGCAATTCGGCCCATTGGCCGGCGACATGGCGCTCGGCCTGGGCCCGTTCCTCGTCCGGCAGGGCGCCCGCCTGGATGGCCGGCGGACCGCCCCCCTCAAGGGCGTCAAGCAAGGCGCGGGCGCGGGCCGCCTGGAGACCGGCCGCCAGCCAGTCGGCATGGGCTCTGGCCCATTCGGCGCGGGCCAGACCGGCATCCAGTTCAAGCAACAGGCTGCCCGCCGTCACCGCTTGTCCGTCCTGGACAGGAATGGCCAGCACCTTGGCGGCGTCCAGGGCCTGGATGCTTTTGCTGCGCCCGCCGGGCACCAGCTTGCCGGGGGCGATGACGACGATATCCATCTGTCCGAAGACCGCCCAAAGCAGGGTCAAACAGGCAAAGGACAGCAACAGCGCCGCCGTCAGACGCGGCAAGGGCGAGGGCGGCCGTTCCTGGATGGCCAGGGCCGCCGGCAGAAAGTCGGCCTCGCCCCGACGATAAAGATTGACCGGCATGCGATGGCGCTCGGCCCAGGCCTGACCAAGGATCAGCCGATAGCGCGCCCCGAAATCCGCCAGCCCGCCCCAATAGAGTTTGACCCACATGGCGCTTATCCCTGTTGCATGCGGTGAAGTTTGGCGTAATGCCCGTCCTGGGCCAAAAGTTCGGCCTGGCTGCCGGATTCAACGATGCGCCCGCGCTCGATGACGATGATGCGGTTGGCATCGCGCAAGGTGGACAGGCGGTGCGCGATGATCAGAACCGTGCGGCCCTTGCAGATATGGCGCATATTGTCCTGGATGATTTTTTCCGACTCGTAATCCAGCGCGCTGGTGGCTTCGTCGAAAATCAGGATGCGCGGATCGCCGGTCAGGGCGCGGGCTATGGCGATGCGTTGGCGCTGACCGCCGGACAGCCCCACCCCATGTTCTCCGACCATGCTGTCATAGGCGTCGGGCAATTCGCAGATGAAATCATGCGCCCCGGCCAGTTTGGCCGCCGCCACCACCTCGTCCAACGGCATGCCGGGATCGGCCAGGGCGATATTGTCGCGGATGGACCGGTTGAACAGCACATTTTCCTGCAGCACCACGCCGATCTGGCGGCGCAGCGACGAGGGATCGATCAGCGCCAGATCCTGGCCATCGATCAACACCCGCCCGGATTCCGGGGGAAACATACGCTGAACCAGCTTGGCCAGGGTACTTTTGCCCGAACCCGAGCGGCCGACGATGCCCACCACCTGGCCCTGGGGAATGATCAGGCTGAAATCATTGAGCACCGGCTGCTGGTCCAGATTATAGCGGAAGCGCAGCTGGTCGAAGATGATATCGCCCCGGATCTTGGGCAGGGCGTTCTTGCCGCCGGTCAGTTCGGTGCGGGTATTCAGAATATCGCCCAGCCTTTTCACCGCCACCCCGACCTGCTGGAATTCGGTCCAAAGCTGGGCCAGGCGGATCATCGGGCTGGACACCTGGCCGGCCAGCATATTGAAGGCGATCAACTGGCCGACGGTCAGATCGCCGTCAATCACCAGCCTGGCCCCCAGCCACATGGTGCCCAGGGTGACCAGCTTGCTGATCAAAGTGACGCCGGCATTGGCGGTCATCGACAAAAGGGCGGTGCCAAAGCCGCTTTCCACATAGCCGGCCAGCAATTTTTCCCAGCGGCGGCGCCATTGCGGCTCGACCGCCATCGCCTTGATGGTGTCGATGGCCCCGACGCTTTCGACCAGAAAGGACTGATTTTCCGCATGGCGGCGGAATTTTTCGTCCAGCCGCCGGCGCAGCACCGGGGTGACCAGCAACGACAGCAGAAAATAACAGGGCAGCGAGACCAGCACCACCAGGGTCAGGGTCGGGCTGTAATAAAGCATCACCGCGACAAACAGCACCGCGAAGACCAGATCCAGCAGCAGGGTAATGGCATTGCCGGTCAGGAAATTGCGGATATTTTCCAGCTCTTGCGCCCGCGCCACCGAATCGCCGACGCGCCTTGCATGGTAATAGGCCAAAGGCAGGGCCAGCATATGGGAAAACAGCCGCCCCCCCAGTTCGACATCGATGCGGCTGCTGGTATGGGCGAACAGATAGCTGCGCGCCAGCGACAAAGCGGATTCGAACAGAATCACCGTCAACAGACCGACGGCGATGACATCAAGGGTGGTAAAGGCGCGATTGACCAGCACCTTGTCCATCACCACCTGGAAAAACAAAGGCGAAGCCAGCGCAAAAAATTGCAGC
>DUZC01000020.1 GCA_013349735.1 Rhodospirillaceae bacterium | reverse complement strand
AGTTGGGCGAACTCGGGGGGGCGCCCAAGCCGGGGCGGGAAGGGCACCGTGCGGCCCAGGGAATCCTGCACCTCCTGCGAAAATCCCTGCATCATCGGGGTCTCAAAAATGCCTGGCGCTACGGTCATCACGCGGATGCCGTGACGGGCCAATTCACGGGCAATGGGTAAGGTCATGCCGACCACCGCGGCCTTGGAAGCGGCATAGGCGGCCTGACCGATCTGACCGTCGAAAGCGGCAATCGAGGCGGTGTTGATGATGATTCCCCGTTCGCCGCCCGCCAGGGGCTCATTGCCACTCATAGCCTGAGCGGCCAGCCGCAGCATGTTAAAGCTGCCGATCAGATTGATCGTTACGGCGCGGCTGAAGCTGGCCAAGCCATGGGGTCCTTCCCGACCCAACACTTTCTCACTCGGGGCGACGCCGGCACAGCTGATCAGGCCGCGCAGCGTTCCAAAACGGGCTAAGGCGGTCTCGATGGTTTTCTGTCCACTGGCCTCGTCAGTAACATCGGTGCGGGCGAAGACCGCGGCCTGACCAAGTTCGCCCACTAAAGCGGTGCCGCGCGCTTCATCAAGGTCGGCGATCACGACCTTGCCGCCGGCCTCGACAATCATTCGAACCGTGGCCGCCCCCAATCCCGAGCTGCCACCGGTAACAATAAAGGCGCCATCATTTATCTGCATTGGCCGATCCCCTGAAATGTGACGAAATCCGTCATTCAATTTTCGCAGATGCTACTCTTAGGCTTGCCTTCCGGTCGATAGCCCTAACGCTCAAATTTAGTGAAAGAAATTGCCACTATTGGCGATTGGTCTTCTTCTCTTGCCTTGGGGA
This sequence comes from Rhodospirillaceae bacterium, assembly GCA_013349735.1. Classification (GTDB taxonomy): domain Bacteria; phylum Pseudomonadota; class Alphaproteobacteria; order Rhodospirillales; family Magnetospirillaceae; genus DUZF01. Next base: position 13,511 of record DUZC01000020.1, on the reverse strand, counting down.
TCGGGTTACTATCGATGCCGACCCCGGGCATTGGCGGAAACCCTGATCTGCGAGGTGGTGGTGTCGGAAAATTTAGCCGTTGCATTGGTTCCTGGTCGGTTTGTGCCGGCCGCCGATCCATGGGGACGCTGATCCCGCATGGAAAAGGGGACCGTCTCCGTCTGTTTTGTTGAGGGATTGGTGCAAGGCTTCGCCGCCAAAGGCTTCGAACCTGATGAATTGCTTGAGCAATGTGGCCTTTCCAGCGTGATCCTGAATATGCCCCATGCGCGTGTCTCGGTCGCTTCCTATGCCATGCTGTTGCGTCTGGTCGCGCAAATACTTGACGACGAATTTTTTGGTCAGGATAGCCGGCGGATGAAGGTCGGCAGTTTTGCTTTGCTCTGTCGCAGTGTGATCCATTGCAAAACGCTCGAAAAAGCCATGAGCCAGGCACTGCGCTTCTTTGCGCTCTGTCTTGATGACCTTAAAGCCGAACTGCAACATGGCGATAACACGGTTCGTCTGCTGCTGCGCGACGTTGATCGGCCGGCGGCGGTGTTTGCCCATGAAACCATGCTGGCCTTTCTCCATCGTCTGGCCTGCTGGTTGGTTAACCGACGCATTCCCGTGCTGAAAGCCGATTTCCGCTATGAACAGCCGCTACATGCCGATGAATATCGCCTGTTGTTTTGTCAGAAATGTTATTTTGGGCAAGCAGCCACGGCCCTAACCTTTGATGCCCGTTATTTTTCTTTGCCGGTGGTACGTTCCGACAAATCGCTGAAAGACTTTTTGCGCATCGCACCTGACAATCTTTTGGTGCAATATCGCGACAGGCAAGGAATTGGTGCGAAATTGCAGAAAATCCTGCTGGGACTCGCCCCGGCAGACTGGCCGAGTTTCGACGATATTGCCGCGCGTATGGGCAGCTCCGGTTCGACGCTAAGGCGACGCCTGGAAGCCGATGGTTTGTCTTATCAGGTCATCAAGGACCATTTGCGCCGCGATATGGCGATTGATTTGCTGACCCGCAGCGAGGGGACGGTTTTGGATATTGCCTCGGCTCTTGGTTTTGCCGAAGCCAGCGCCTTCCATCGCGCCTTTCGCAAATGGATGGGGGTTAATCCCGGGGAATATCGCAAAGCGGTACTCGGTGGCGAATAATTGAATTTGATGACGCTTTTCTTGACGGAGTCTTCCTGAGAGAGACAATGCGTGTCAAATTAGAGGCGGGTGTGGATAGAAGTCTATACAAGAAGCGTTCGGTTTGTCTTCAAGAGAGTCTAATATCTGGAGGAAAGATATGTCTGGGAAAAGCGTTAGTCCTTATTTGCTTGGGCTTGATAAAAATGATGCAAACTATGTTCCGTTGACCCCGATAAGTTTGTTAAAGAGGGCGGCAAGAGTTTATCCAGATTATCTTTCTGTTATTCATGGTGATGTAACCTTTACTTGGGCTCAGAGCTATGAGCGCTCGCGGCGACTTGCCTCGGCTCTTACCAAACGGGGCATTGGCCTGCTTGATACCGTTTCGGTCATCGCATCCAATATGCCCGCAATGTTTGAGTGCCATTTTGGCGTGCCGATGGCCGGAGCGGTGCTGAACACGATCAACACCCGGTTAGATGCTGCGGCGATCGCCTTCATCCTTGACCATGCCGAAGCTAAGATTTTGCTGGTGTCCGGCGATTTCAAGGCGCTGGCCGATCAAGCGGTGGCTTTGTCCAAGGCTAAGCCGCCCATGATCGTGATTGATGAGGAAGGGGTCGATCCCGGGTCAGAATATGAACGGTTTCTGGCGATGGGCGACCCGGATTTTGACTGGAAGCCGCCGGCTGATGAATGGCAAGCGATTTCGCTCAGCTATACGTCGGGCACCACCGGAAATCCCAAAGGCGTGGTGACCCATCACCGCGGTGCCTATTTGAATGCTCTTTGCAATTCCCTGTCCTGGAACATGGGTTTGCATCCGCGCTATCTTTGGACTTTGCCGATGTTCCATTGTAATGGCTGGTGTTTCCCCTGGACCATGGCCGCCACAGTCGGCGTCAATATTTGCCTCAGGCGGGTTTCGGCGAAAGGCATTTACGATGCGATTGTTGATCTTGGCGCCAATCACCTTTGTGCGGCGCCCACTGTGTTGACCTTTATTATCGGCGCCAGAGCCGAAGAGGTCCGGCCCTTTACCCATAAGGTTAAAGTGATGACCGCAGGGGCGGCACCGCCAGCGGCAGTAATTGCGGCGATGACCGAGCGCCATTTTGAAATCGATCATGTCTATGGTCTGACCGAGACCTATGGACCGGCAGCGCTCTGTGCCTGGAAAGAAGAATGGGATCCGCTGCCATTGGCGGAGCGCGCCGCTTTGCGGGCCCGGCAGGGGGTGCCTTATCCTGTCGAGGAAGACGTTCAGGTCATTGATCCGGCGACCATGCAAATCGTCCCTGCCGACGGACAGACCATGGGCGAAATCATGTTCCGCGGTAATGTGGTGATGAAGGGCTATTTCAAAAACCCTGCCGCCAGCGAAGAGGCGTTTGCCGGGGGTTGGTTCCACAGCGGTGATTTGGGTGTGATGCATCCAGATGGCTATATTCAGCTGCGGGACCGCTCCAAAGATGTGATCATTTCGGGTGGTGAGAATATTTCCTCGATCGAAGTCGAAGAAGTTTTGTACTGCCATCCGGCGATCATGGAAGCGGCGGTGGTTGCCAAAAGTGATCCGCGTTGGGGAGAAACACCCTGCGCTTTCGTCACCTTGCGCGAAGGAGCCAGCGCCACGGATAAGGAAATCATCGCCTTCTGCCGCGAGCGGATGGCCCATTTCAAGGCCCCGCGTACGGTAATTTTTGGCCCCTTGCCCAAGACTTCAACCGGCAAGATTCAAAAATTCCAACTGCGCAAGATGGCTGACGGAGACGCTGGAAACAGTTAACCGGGGCAAGGATGGGCAATGGCTGTTGCCGCCGACTATATCGTCGAGACGCGCGATCTGACCAAGGAGTTTAAAGGCTTCACTGCGGTCAGCGGGGTCAGTTTGCGGGTCAGGCGGCACAGCATCCATGCCTTGATCGGGCCAAATGGCGCGGGCAAGACCACCTGCTTTAACCTTTTGACGAAATTTCTGGTGCCGACCAGCGGCCGGATTTTTTTTAACCAGCGCGATATTACCCATGCCCAGCCGGCGGCTGTCGCCCGGTTGGGCATGGTGCGCTCATTTCAGATTTCAGCCGTTTTTTCCCATCTTTCGGTTTTGGAGAATGTCCGTGTCGCCTTGCAACGGCGGCGGGGCGGCTATTTTCATTTTTGGCGTTCCGATCGCATTTTGGATCAGCTCAATGATCAGGTGATGGATCTGTTGCAATCGGTGGGGATGACCGGCGATGTCCATCGTCTGGCCGGTGAACTGTCCTATGGCCGTAAGCGGGCGCTTGAAATCGCAACCACTCTGGCCCTTGACCCCGAGATGCTGTTGCTGGACGAACCGATGGCGGGGATGAGCAGCGAAGATGTCCTGCTGATTGCGGCCTTGATCCGCCGGATTTCTGCCAATCGAACCATTTTGATGGTTGAACACAATCTCAATGTCGTTGCCGAACTGTCCGACAGGATATCTGTGTTGAAGCAGGGCAGGATCCTTGCCGAGGGGACTTATCAGGAAGTATCCAATAATCCGGAAGTCGTAGAAGCCTATATGGGGTCGCCGGATGACTGAGGCCCCGGTTTTACTCAAGATTGACGATCTCCATGCGCATTATGGCGAATCACACGTCCTGCACGGTCTGAGCTTCGATATTCCCCAAGGCGAGGTGGTCACACTGCTGGGGCGTAATGGGGTTGGCAAAACCACCACCCTGCGATGCATCATGGGGATGGTTGGGCAACGCCGTGGCTCGATTCTCTTTGCCGGCAAACAATTGATCCAGATGGCCTCTCATCAGATCGCCCGGCTCGGTCTGGCTTATTGCCCCGAGGAAAGAGGTATCTTTTCTTCGCTTAACGTTGCTGAAAATCTTTTGCTGCCACCTGTGGTGCAGGCCGGTGGGCTGAGCTTGCAAGAGATTTTGTCCTTGTTTCCGCGCTTGCAGGAGAGGGCGGGCAGCCAGGGCACCAAATTGTCCGGCGGTGAACAGCAGATGCTGGCGATCGCCAGGATTTTGCGGACGGGCGCCCGGCTTTTACTGCTTGACGAGCCAACCGAAGGTCTGGCCCCGGTCATCGTCCAACAAATCGGTGAAATTATTGCCGGTCTGCGCGATCGCGGCTTTACCGTCCTGCTGGTGGAACAAAACTTCCGTTTTGCGCAGCGTCTTGCTGACCGGCATTATGTTGTCGAACATGGACGGGTTGTTGACATGATCAGGAAGGACCAATTGTCAGTAAGTGCTGAAAAGTTAAGATCTTATCTTGGCGTTTAAAAATAATAATCTTTAGGAGGAAACGAAATGATGATCAGGAAAACGATTTTAGGCACAGTGCTTTCGGTGCTCATCTTCGGGCCCGTCCATGCTGAGATCGCTAATCACAAAGTAAAAATCGGCGTTCTAACAGACATGTCTGGCCCTTATTCTGATCTGGCTGGACAAGGCAGTGTGATGGCAGCGCAAATGGCCATTGAAGACTTCGGCGGCAAAGTCAATGGCTGGCCAGTTGAATTGGTTTCGGCCGATCACCAGAGCAAGGCGGACATTGCCTCGGCGATTGCCCGCAAATGGTACGAGAATGAAGAGGTCGATGCCATCGCCGATCTGGTGACCACCGCGGCGGCGCGGGCCGTCCGCGAGGTGGCTAAGGAAAAAGGCAAAGTCGATCTGGATTCCGGCCCAGGATCACTGCCTTTGACCAATGACTGGTGTTCTGCCACCGGGTTTCATTGGACTTATGACAATTATGCCACGGCCGGTGGGACGGCCACGGCGGTGATCAAGCAAGGGGGAACCAGCTGGTTTTTTCTGACGGCCGACTATGCCTTCGGGCATGATTTGCAAGCGCAAGCGGAACGGGTGGTCAAGGCCAATGGGGGCAGTGTTTTGGGCAGTGTGCGCCATCCCTTCCCAAGCTCTGATTTTTCCTCCTTCCTGCTGCAGGCTCAGTCCTCAGGGGCGAAGATTATTGGTCTGGCCAATGCCGGAAATGACACGATTAATGCCATTAAGCAGGCTAACGAATTCGGCATTACCAAGAATGGTCAAAGCATCGCCGGTTTATTGGTCTTTATCACAGATGTTCATTCCCTGGGCCTTGAGACCGCAAAAGGCATGTTGCTGACAACTGGATTCTATTGGGACTTTGACGAAGGAACCCGGGCCTTTGCCAAAAGATTTGGCGCCCGCATGAATGGCAAGATGCCGACGATGGTTCAGGCTGGGGTGTATTCCTCGGTCAGTCACTATCTGAAGGCGGTACAACAGGCCAATACGACCGAAGGGATCCGCGTGGCCGATAAGATGCGTGAAATTCCCATCAATGATTTCTTTGCCAAAAATGGCAAGATTCGTGCGGATGGAAGAATGGTCCATGACATGTATCTGGCCGAGGTGAAGGCGCCGGCCGAGTCAAAAGGGCCTTGGGATTACTATAAAATTCTGCGAACCATTCCCGGCGACGAGGCCTTCCGGCCCTTATCCGAAAGCACCTGCCCTCTGGTAAAGAAATAAGGCCTGCGATCCGGTGATGATTTTCGGCGTTCCGCTTCAGGCTCTGTTGGGCCAACTGTTGCTGGGCCTGATCAATGGCGCCTTTTACGCCATGTTGAGCCTGGGGCTGGCGCTGATCTTCGGCTTACTGAACATTATCAACTTTACCCATGGTGCCCTTTATATGGCCGGCGCCTTTGCCGCCTGGCTGGTGCTAACCTATCTCGGGATCGGCTATTGGGGCGCTCTGCTGTTGGCTCCCTTGGCGGTTGGCCTGTTTGGCATGTTGCTTGAGCGTTTCCTGCTCTCGAGACTTTACAAACTGGATCACCTTTACGGTTTGCTGCTGACCTTTGGTCTTGCGCTGGTTATCGAAGGGGGGTTCCGCCAGCTTTATGGCGTTTCAGGCATGCCTTATCCCGTACCAAAGGAACTGCAGGGAGGGTGGAATCTGGGAGTGATGTATTTACCCATTTACCGGGGCTGGGTTGTCGTGGTTTCGGCCTCGGTCTGCCTGGGCACCTGGTTGCTGGTGGAAAAGACCAAACTGGGATCCTATTTGCGGGCTGCCACCGAAAATCGGGCTCTGGTGCAGGCCTTTGGCATCAATGTGCCGATGATGGTTACCCTGACCTTTGGTTTTGGCGTCGCCCTGGCGGCTTTGGCCGGCGTCTTGGCGGCGCCGATTTATTCAGTGAATCCCTTGATGGGATCTAATTTGATTATCGTGGTCTTCGCAGTGGTGGTGATTGGCGGCATGGGGTCCATGGGGGGCGCGATTATTACCAGTTTTGCGCTGGGCTTAGTGGAGGGCCTAACCAAGCTGCTTTATCCCGAAGCAGCCAGCACCATCATTTTTCTGGTCATGGCCGTGCTTCTGCTGGTCAAGCCGGCCGGTCTGTTCGGCAAGGAGAGGTAGGTGATGGGAGGCCTGTGGGGGAAAAGGGAAAGACTGGCAATGCTCTTGTTGCTGCTGCTTGCCTTGGTCGCCCCCTTTCTTGTCTATCCGGTATTTCTGATGAAAGGCCTTTGCTTTGCTCTTTTTGCCTCAGCCTTCAATCTGCTTTTGGGCTATTCAGGTCTGTTGTCGTTTGGTCATGCGATGTTTTTTGGCTTTGCCGCCTATGTTACGGCGCATATGGGAAAAGTCTGGGGGGTCAATCCTGAATGGGCCATCCTTGGTGGGGTGGTAACCGCAGCGGCTCTTGGACTCTTGACCGGTTGGCTGGCGATCCGGCGTACCGGAATCTATTTTGCGATGGTGACGCTCGCTTTTGCGCAAATGATGTATTTTGTTGCAATTCAGGCCCCGTTTACCCATGGCGAGGATGGTATTCAAGGTGTCCCGCGCGGTCGATTGTTTGGCTTTATTGATCTCGGCGAAAGTTTGACTCTGTACTACTTCGTCCTGTTGGTTTTTGTCGCCTCGTTATGGTTTCTCAACCGGGTTGTGCAGTCGCCATTCGGACAGGTGCTGAAGGCAATCCGCGACAATGAGCAGCGGGCAATTTCTTTGGGCTATGCGGTCAATCGCTTCAAATTGCTTGCCTTCGTCCTTTCCGCGGCTTTTTCCGGATTGGCGGGATCGATGAAATGTCAGGTTTTTCAGCTGGCCTCGCTTGCCGATGTTCATTGGCATAGCTCCGGCGAGGTGGTTCTGATGACCTTGCTCGGGGGAATCGGCAGTCTGATGGGGCCCGCGGTCGGGGCGTTTCTGGTGGTTTCTATCGAGAATTATTTTGCCGAGGCGGGGGCCTGGGTCACCATCATCCAAGGCGGAATATTTGTATTCTGTGTTTTGCTGTTTCGGGCTGGCATCATTGGCACGCTATCCCAATGGTTAAAAGGCCTTTATTCCGGGGTTGGAAAAGCATGATCGAAGAAAATGGAATATTCCGTCATCCGACCGCGCTCATCCATGGGGCAGTATCGCTGGCGGCAGGGGTCAGTCTGTGGCCCTACGCGGTGATCCGCGCCGAAATGCATAAAGTGGTGGTTGGCCGTTTTAGCAATATTCAGGATTTTGTTATGGTGCATATTGGCTATGGCAGCGATACGGTCATTGGCGAATATTGTTCCATCGCGCATCACAGCACCATTCATGGCTGCACCATTGGCAATAATTGTTTGGTCGGCATCAATGCGACCATCATGGATGGCGCGGTCATTGGCGATAACTGCATCATCGCCGGACATGCCTTAGTCAAAGAAGGGACGGTCGTTCCACCGAATTCCGTGGTCGCCGGCGTGCCGGCTAAAGTCCTGCGTCCGATGCCCGATCCCTTGCCGAATGTTGTCAATGCACTGCTTTATTATCGCAATGCCAAAGCTTATGTTGCCGGCGACCATCGGGCCTGGGCGTCCATCGAGACGGGTCACTTGCATGAAGAAGCTTCGGCCATATTGGCCAAGCAATGTTCTTCACTCGGATAAGGAGAGATCATGGGTGTACAATCTTCCGAATTAACCTTGTCGGCTGAATGTGATGTGTTCGAGGCCATGGCCAGCCGCCGTTCGGTGCGGGCCTTCCTGCCGACCGCGGTCGATCGTACGATCATTGAACGCATTCTGGCCCTGGCGAGCCGGGCTCCGAGCGGTACCAATATTCAGCCCTGGCGGGTCTGGGTGGTCGCTGGTCAGGCCAAGCAACGTTTGTCCGACAAAATCATGGCAGCCCATGAGGCGGATGATCCCAGCTTTAGCGAAGAATATCGCTATTACCCGCAGCAGTGGACCGAGCCCTATATCGGCCGTCGTCGTAAAATAGGGATGGATCTTTATGGCTTATTGGGGATCACCAAAGGCGACACGGCGCGAATGAAATATCAATTTGGCCGGAATTACACGTTTTTCGGTGCGCCGGTTGGGCTGTTTATTACCATTGACCGGCAGATGGAAGTTGGAAGCTGGTATGATCTTGGGACTTTCCTGCAGTCCATCTTGCTGGCGGCCCGCGGCTTCGGTCTGCACAGCTGCCCGCAACAGTCCTTCTCAAAATATCATGCCATCATTCATCCGGAACTTGGCATTCCGGACGATCAGATTATCGCCTGTGGGGTTTCGATCGGCTATGAGGATCCAGAGGCGCCAGAGAATAAGATGCGCACGGAACGGGAGCCGGTGGGTGGCTTTACGACTTTTTATTGGGACTAAACGAGTAACGGCATCTGAGGCCCTAACCGGGGCGCTCAGATGCCCTGGACTCGGTGTCAGGCGGCTTTGGACAAGCCGGTGGCGACCTTCACGCGTGCCGCTAAGGGGGCGGCGCTGTCTTCCACGACGGTCTTGATCAGGCTCTGCAATTTGCGACCTTCGACAAGAGCCAATTCCACATTGCTTTTGGTCAAGCTGATGGACAAATCCCGCAACTCATTGACGGTCTTAACGGTGGTCAGCGTTTTAACGGCTTCGCTGGCGCGATCAATTGAAGTCTTGGTCAGCGTCGCGTAAGCAGCGCCAAGGACCTTGAAACCATCGAAAAATGCGGTTCCGCTTTTAACCAGAGCGTCAACATTGTCTTTGCTGATGACAGCGATATCAGAGAAATTCTTAACAGTCATAGTGGCCTCCTCATTCGAGAGCTAGGATGTGCGGCAATCCCGGTATGGCAATTGCTGCACTGCAATATAATCAACATACAGGATGTTATTGCGTTGGCAAACAGTTTTTTGTGCAGTGCAGCATTTTTTTGAGGGGCGCCATGCTGACGCCAGGGACGATGCCTGTCTAATCCCGTCCGTAGCGGATGAAATCGCTCCACAGGCGTTCCAGCCGATGCATGGCCTGCCCGGCATTTTTCAGCTCGGCTTCCATTTCTGCTCGGCTATCGAGCTTTCCGGAAAGATGCGCCTGTAATTCACGGATGGCATTGCAGAGCCGCATGCCTTTTTCCGTAAGTTTTAGCCGGATCGAGCGCTTGTCATGGGTCGAGCGCTCCTGCTGCAGATAGTCGAATTCTGTTAACTTCTTGATATTGTAGGAAACATTCGAGCCGTGATAATAGCCGCGATCTTTCAAATCGCGGATAACCACTTCATTCTCGCCGATATTGTAAAGGAGCAGGGCCTGGACGGCATTGATGTCGTCGATATTCAATTCCCGCAGCTCAGCCCTCAGCACGTCAAGGAAATGACGGTGCAGTCTTTCAACCAGATGGACAATGTTTAAATAGGTTTCATTCACGAAGAAAAGGATAGGAGCGAGTTATTTTTGGCGCAATGGTTATTCAATGTCAGGTCAATAAGCCAAGGGCACGAAAGCTGGCATGGCCGCTTCGTCCGATTACTAAATGATCGTGCAGTGCAATCCCGACTGCTTTCGCGGCTTCATCGATTTTACGGGTCATAGTGATATCAGCCCGACTGGGCGATGGGTCGCCGGAAGGATGATTATGCACAAGGATGATCGCACAGGCATTCAGCTCAAGTGCTCTTTTTACCACTTCGCGGGGATAAACCGGCGCTTGATCAATGGTCCCCTTTTGCTGGGCTTCATCCGCGATCAGGACATGCCGGGCATCGAGGAAAAGCAGATGCAACTGTTCGCGAGGCAGATGCGCCATGCGGACATGGCAGTAATCGATGACTTTATCCCAGGAAGACAGAACCGGCTGATCACTGACGGCCCGCCTTGTCAGGCGCTCGGCGGTGGCGGCAACGATTTTAATTGCTGCGGCCGTGTTTTCTTTGATTCCGGTAAGCTGGGTCAGTTGGCTGACCTCGGCGGTTATGACCCCAACAAATCCGCCAAAGCGGGCCAGGAGCATCTTGGCCAAAGGTTTGACGTCTTTCTGCGGGATGGCCAAAAAAAGCAGTAATTCCAGCAATTCGTAATCAGGAAGGGCGTCAGCGCCGCCCTCAAGGAATCTTTGGCGCAGACGCTGGCGATGGCCGTGGAAATGAGGTGTTTGGTCTGGATCAGCGGGAGACATCATAAGGCGGCTGATGAAGCCCTGTTGGCGACAGAGTAAAAATTTCGCAGCCGTCGGCAGTGACCCCGATGGAATGCTCAAATTGGGCCGACAGACTTTTATCTTTGGTTACAGCGGTCCATCCATCGGCAAGGATTTTTGTTTCATAGCGTCCGGCATTGACCATCGGCTCAATAGTAAAAAACATCCCCTCGGCCAGCACCAGACCTTCCCCGGGGCGGCCAAAATGCATGATATTGGGTGGCTCGTGAAAAATCCGACCGAGACCATGTCCACAAAAATCGCGTACGACTGAAAAGCGATGGGATTCGACATGGCTTTGGATGGCATGGCCAAGATCGCCCAGCGTGACCCCTGGGCGGATAAGGGCAATGGCCCGCATCAGGGATTCGTAGGTGACGTCACATAATTTACGGGCTTTAAGGCCGACCTGGCCGACGAAATACATCCGGCTGGCATCGCCATGCCATCCGTCGACAATCGGCGTGACATCGATATTGACGATATCGCCATTAAGCAGAACCTTGTCACCCGGGATGCCATGGCAGACCACATGGTTCACCGAAGTGCAGATGGAACGCGGGAAACCACGGTAATTCAGAGGGGCCGGAATAGCACCGGCGGCCAGAGTGAAGTCGTGGCAAAGACGATCCAACTCGCCTGTGGTAACGCCTGGGACGACATAGGGCGTAATAAAATCCAGACATTCTGCGGCCAGTCGACCCGCCCTCCGCATTCCGGCAAAATCATCGGGACCGTGCAGCGGAATGCTTGCGGCTTCACGTTTCAATTCGTTCTGTTCCATGACCTTCTGGCTTCCGCGGGCTTGTTCTGCGCTTTCGAAGGAGCGCGGTTTAGCATAGGTCGGTGTTTCCTCATAATTCAATCCGGTTCAATCAATGTTCGCTAAGGCTGCCCGGCGGGTCGATTGCATCCAGGGCTTCACCCAATGAGATCTTGCCGCTTCCCGGGGCCAGGGGCTTTGGCTGCGAGGGATGGGGACGCCATGCCGTCATGGTGATGATCTGGAAGGTTGCCGGAAGGCGGCCCTCCTGGTCCTGGAATTGCTGCTGATAAAGCGCTATGGCCCGCGCCAAGGTGGAGCGGCGGGTGAAGGATTTGCGCCGGCTGTGCACCGCGTTGGTTTCTCCCATGCCGCGCAAATCGGCCAATAGCCGCAGAGGATCCGTATAAGTGACGGTAATGGTTTCCGTATCGACCACCGGCAAAGCAAAGCCGGCCCGTTGCAGCAGCGCTCCGGCATCACGAAGATCAACGAACGGCGAGACTCTTGGGCCGACACCGCCTTCCTCGGCCATTTCGGCCTCCATCAGGCATTGGCGCAATTGCCAAAGCGTGTTGCCTCCCAACATAGAACCGATGAAAAGCCCGTCCTCCTTCAGAATCTGGCGAATTTGCAGCAAGGTTCCAGGAAGGTCATTGACCCAATGCAGGGATAAATTGCTTATCACCAGATCAAAACATTGCGTTTTGAAAGGCAGCGCCTCTTCATCACCGGCCAGACTTGGTTGAGCCTTGCCGGCCTGTTTGGCCATTAAAGGCGAAAGATCGCATTGTATCAGTTGATCAAGGCGCCCCGTTGGTTCGAGTGCGGTCCAGAGCGAGCCACCACGGCAACCGAGATCGAGGGCCAAAGGAAAGCGCCGCGTCGTATCCAGCAACCGATCCGCCAGACGCAGAGCCGATTCGCCAATCAGGAAGTCGTGCCGGGCCAGGTGCGCGGCGGCGCGGTCACGTTGGCGGCGGACCTGCAGGCGGTCAAAGACAAGGGCATCATTCATCGGCCGAACTATGCCATGCCGACAGGCCGATCCGTCAAGGTAAACGATAAATAAAGCGGGTTAAAATAGGACGCATTGCGGTCAGCGCTTTTCCTTGTTCGCGTTCAAAAGCGGGAACCGGCTTGTCGAAATCGACGCTGGGGCGACCGCGCTTGGCGGCTGCCTTGCGCGCTGTTCGACCGCTTCGTTCCGAGGCGCGAGGAAGGTGCTTCATTTAAATCTCCATTGACCCAATCTGAGGATTGGCGGGATGAGAGAAGCAGCTTTTTTGGGTTCTGTCGGTGCGCGCCGTCACAGCTAGCGAAAAAAAATTATTAATTTGGCCAAAGCGAGACGATGGCGCGATGCAGCGGATTGGTTGGATCCGCCAGTACAATTTTGGTGGTGATGGCCAGACAGGCCATAACCAGGCAGGGTTTGATTATTTTAGCGCCTTTGCTCAGCACCAGCTGCGAGCCAAGGCGGGCGCCGATGAATTGTCCAACCGCCATGGTCAGGCCGATCGTCCAGACAATCTGGCCACCCAGCAAAAAGAAACCCACCGATGTGGCATTGCTGGTGAAATTCAGGACCTTGCTATGGGCGGTCGCCTTGGTCAGGCTTTGACCCAGCAGCGTAACCAAAGCGACGGCCAGCAGCGATCCCATGCCGGGGCCGAAAAAGCCATCATAAAAGCCCAGCAAGGGAGCCAGCGTCAGCGAAAACGCGCCGAGCGACAGGCGCTGATGCTGGTCGCGGTCGCCAAGTTGCGGGCTGACCAGCACATAAAGAGCGATCGTCAACAACAGGAAGGGGAGAATCTCTTTGAGAAAAGAGGGGTCTATGACCTGAACCACCAAACTGCCGGCAGCGGCCCCCAAAAAGGTGGTGGCGATGGCTGGGACAAAGCGACGCAGATCGACTTGGCCAGCTCGTACAAATTTAAGGCTGGCTGAAAAAGTGCCGAAGCTTCCCTGCAGCTTATTGGTGGCCAAGGTTTGGGCTGGGCTCAGCCCGGCGGCAAGCAGAGCCGGAACACATAGCAATCCGCCACCCCCCGCGATCGAATCCACGAATCCGGCAAGAACGGCCACGGCAGCCAGACCGCCCAGCATAGGCAGGGGTATTGCATCAAACATATTGAAAATCCGCTGGCTGGCTCCCTCAGGGGCCACACCATAG
>DUZC01000019.1 GCA_013349735.1 Rhodospirillaceae bacterium | reverse complement strand
CTGATCGAACAGGCCGAACAAGGGGTCGATTACTTCACCATTCATGCCGGTATCCGACTGGCCCATGTGCCCTTGACGGCCCGGCGGGTCACCGGCATCGTTTCTCGGGGCGGGTCGATCATGGCGAAATGGTGCCTGGCCCATCACCGGGAAAGCTTCCTTTATGAACATTTCGAAGATATCTGCGCCATCATGCGCGCCTATGACATCGGCTTTTCTCTGGGCGACGGCCTGCGCCCCGGGTCCAATGCCGATGCCAATGACGCCGCCCAATTTGCCGAATTGGAGACTTTGGGCGAGTTAACCAAGGTCGCTTGGGGCTATGACGCCCAGGTGATGATCGAAGGGCCGGGCCATGTGCCCATGCACAAGATCAAGGAAAACATGGATAAGCAGCTGGCCAGCTGCGGCGAGGCGCCCTTTTATACTTTGGGGCCGCTGACCACCGACATCGCGCCGGGCTATGACCATATTACCTCGGCCATCGGTGCGGCGATGATTGGCTGGTATGGCACGGCCATGCTTTGTTACGTGACACCCAAGGAACATCTTGGCTTGCCGGACCGCAATGATGTCAAAACCGGGGTCATCAGCTATAAAATCGCAGCCCATGCGGCGGACCTGGCCAAAGGGCATCCGGCGGCCCGACTGCGCGATGATGCCCTCAGCCGTTCACGTTTCGAATTCCGCTGGAAGGATCAGTTCAATCTGTCCTTGGATCCGGACACCGCCCAGCAGTTCCACGATCTGACCATGCCGGCCGAAGGGGCCAAGCTGGCTCATTTCTGTTCGATGTGCGGCCCAAAATTTTGTGCCATGAAAATCTCGCAGGAAGTGCGGGACGAAGCCCGAAATGGTATGGCGGAAAAGTCGGCCGAGTTCCGCGCCGCCGGCTCAGAAATCTATTTGCCAACGCCGAAACCATAGCGCACCAGATGGATCTGGCCTTCAACCTCTCCAGCCTTCGCCGCACCGCGGCGATCCTGGAGCGGTTGGAGCGCGCGCTTGCGGTCAATATCCGCCTGCATCATGCCGATGGTATGCTGCAAGCCGGCGATATTTTTCTGTTTAATCATTTTGCCCGTTTCGAAACCTTCATTCCGCAATATCTGATCCATCGCCATACCGGCGCCTTGGTGCGGTCGGTCGCCTCGGCTGAGTTTTTTCAGCAAGACGACCGCTTCAGCCGCTATCTCCTGGGCCTGGGCGCCGTGCCCAATGACCATCCGCGGCTCTTGCCGTTCCTGGCCGAGGAGATCCTGCGGGGCCGCAAGGTCTTGATTTTTCCCGAAGGAGGCATGGTCAAGGATCGCCTGGTCCTGGATGCGACCGGCGATTACGCCGTCTATTCGCGCAGCGCCCGAACCCGGCGCAAACATCATTCCGGCGCGTCGGTTCTGGCTTCGACTCTGGCGGCCTTTAAAATCGCCTTACGCTCGGTCAATGACGACGACCTGCTGCATAAATGGATGCAATCTCTGAACCTGTCGCGCCAGGAATTGCTGACCGCCCTGAACCGCCCCACTCTGATGGTTCCGGGCAATATTACCTTCTATCCCTTACGCGTCGACGAGACCGCGCTGCATCGCTTGATCGACGGTTTTACCCGACGCCATCCGCAGCAGGCCGAAGAATTGCTGGTGGAAAGCAATATCTTATTACGGAACACCGATATGGATCTGCGTCTGGGAAGCGCCATTCCCGCCGATGGACGCTGGTCCAGACGGGGGTTGGGTTATTGGCGGACCTTGTTGGAAAATGCGGCCGATCTTGACCAGCTGTTCAGCCTTGACGCCCAGCATGGACCGGTGGAATCTCAATTGGTTGCCCGTCAGTTGCGCCATCAATCCCTGGCGCTGCGGGACCGGACCATGGGCCGGCTTTACGAACCCACCACCATCAATCTTAGCCATCTGGCGGCCAGCCTGCTGCACTATCGGTTGACGGTCGGACAGCCCGACATCCCGCGAAGGCAGTTTCATCACGCCCTTTTTCTGGCCATCCGGGCTTTGCAGCGCAGCCCCGAGGTGCATCTGCACCGTGGCCTAGTTGCCCCGGAACGCTATGCCGGGGTCATCGATGACAGCTGTCCCGGTCTTACCGATCTTTTAGATGTTGCGGAAGCCTCGGGCGTCCTGGAACGGGGCCCCGAATTTTATCGGGTGCTGCCAAAGCTGAAAGAGGCCACGGCCTTTGACAGCATCCGTAAGGAAAATCCTTTGGGGGTCTATATCAATGAAGCGGCCCCGATCAAGGCGGTGGCGGGCATCGCCGCTCAAGCCCTGGATGAGGCTGCCGCGCTTGATGATCAAACCTTATCGCATTTGCTGTTTGCTGAAGAATTGAAGGCGCTGGCCTGGGCCCGGAAACATTTTGCCCAACCGCGCTTTGCCGATATCAACAGCCAGGAGACCGCCAGCCAAAGCGCCCTGCCTTTTTGGTTGGCGCCGGAAAAACCGCGGCGCCTGGGTGTTTTGCTGGTGCATGGCTTTTTGGCCTCGCCGGCCGAATTGCGTTCCTTGGGGGACCGCCTGCTTCAACGCGGCTATCCGGTCCTGGGGGTTCGCCTGGCCGGCCATGGCAGTTCACCTTGGGATTTGCGCAAAAAGCGCTGGCAGGACTGGCTTGCCTCGGTGCGCCGCGGCATTCAGATTCTGTCGCCCTTTGTCGATCAGATTGCGCTGGTGGGGTTTTCCTCGGGCGGTGCGCTGTCCCTGATCTGCGCCGCTTTGCATCCACAAAAGCTGGCCGGGGTGGTAAGCTGTTCGGCGCCGCTCAAATTCCG
Source organism: Rhodospirillaceae bacterium (assembly GCA_013349735.1). Taxonomy (GTDB): domain Bacteria; phylum Pseudomonadota; class Alphaproteobacteria; order Rhodospirillales; family Magnetospirillaceae; genus DUZF01. Next base: position 11,652 of record DUZC01000019.1, on the reverse strand, counting down.
CAATGCCAATTTGGCGGTGGTGCCTTTCATCCATTCCGCCAATGAGATTGTGCGCCGTCTGTCGAACCGTGATGGGCTGGTGGTCTTCCGGCCCAATGACTCGGAACATCCGGACATCAATTATCGCAATATTCCGGTCAGTGCGTTGAACCAGTTGCGACAAATGGTCGAGGAGCTGAAGGAACGGCTCGCGCTGGTCAAGACCCCCTGTCTGCTGTTACAGGGCAGCGAAGATCGGGTGGTCGATCCCATCAGCGCCACCCTGATCCATCAGCGTCTGACCTCGGCATCCTTTCGCCGTCTGCAGATGATCCCCGCCAGCCGTCACGGCATCCTGAACGAGGATCTTGGCGGCTGTCAGCAAATGGTCATCGACTTCATCGAATCGCTGGGTGGAGACGACAACGCGGTCACTGTTTGTCCCGGAACAGAATAACCTCGACCCCGAGATGTTCGATGTTCGTCCAAAGGCACAAAAATCATCCGCGTTCATCCGGTGTGATCCTATCAAATCCGTGTCCTGTTCCCCCGAAGCGCGACAGAGACTATGCTCCGTTAAGGGGACCAGAGCGCCCCTTTACCTCGCGGCGGCGGCGATGCAGGACCGGTTCGGTATAGCCGTTGGGTTGGACCCGCCCTTCAAAGACCAGATCGCAAGCTGCCTTAAAGGCCAGACTGCCATCAAAATCACTGGCCATCGGACGATAGGCCGGATCGCCGGCATTTTGTCCGTCCACCACCGCCGCCATGCGCTTAAGCGTCGCCATCACCTGTTCGGCGGAACAGACGCCATGATGCAACCAGTTGGCCATATGCTGGCTGGAAATGCGCAAAGTCGCCCGGTCTTCCATCAGGCCGATATCATGGATATCGGGAACCTTGGAACAGCCGACGCCTTGATCGATCCAGCGGACCACATAGCCAAGAATGCCCTGGGCATTATTGTCCAGTTCCTGCTGGATCTCGGCTTCCGACCAATTGGGACGGTCGGCCAGCGGAATGGTCAATAGCTGATCCAGGCTGGCGCGCGCCCGGCTTTTCAGCGCCTCCTGGCGAGCGGCCACTTCGACCTGGTGATAATGCAAGGCATGCAGGGTCGCCGCGGTGGGCGAGGGAACCCAGGCGGTATTGGCACCGGCCAAAGGATGGGCCTGCTTGGTCGCCAGCATATCCGCCATGCGATCGGGCATGGCCCACATCCCTTTGCCGATCTGGGCCTTGCCGCGCAAGCCGGCGGCCAGCCCGATATCCACGTTCCAGTCTTCATAGGCCTTGATCCAGGCGGCGCTTTTCATGTCACCCTTGCGGATCATCGGTCCGATTTCCATCGAGGTATGCATCTCATCGCCGGTCCGATCCAGGAACCCGGTATTGATGAAGACCACCCGATCCTGGGCGGCACGGATAGATTCTTTAAGATTGACGGAGGTCCGCCGCTCTTCATCCATGATGCCCATTTTGATGGTAAAGGGCGCCAACCCCAGCAATTGTTCAACGCGTCCGAACAGCGTGTTGGTAAAGGCCACCTCGTCTGGGCCGTGCATCTTCGGTTTGACGATGTAAATCGAGCCGGCCCGGCTGTTGCCGCGGGCCCCGGTAATATCATGCAGGGCAATCAGCGACGTGAACAGGCCATCGAGAAGGCCTTCGGGGACCCAGCTGCCATCCTTCATGCAGATGGCATCGGTGGTCATCAAATGGCCGACATTGCGGACCAGCAGAAGGCTGCGGCCCGGCAGGGTCAAACGCCCCCCCGAGGGCGTGACATAGACCCGGTCAGCATTAAGCCGCCGTTTCACCATCCGGTCCCCCTTGGGCAGTTCGGCCTCAAGATTGCCTTTGAGTAACCCCAGCCAATTGCGATAGGCCTCGACTTTGTCGGCCGCATCGACAACCGCCACCGAATCTTCGAGATCGACAATGGTGGTCAGCGCCGATTCCAAAACCAGATCGGCAATTCCGGCGGGGTCATCCCGACCGATGGGGTGGCCGCGATCAATCTTGATTTCCAGATGCAGACCATGATGAACCAGCAAGAGGACAGTCGGCGCCGCGGCCTCGCCCTGATAGCCGACAAAGCCTTCTGGCTGCGCCAATCCCTCGCTGCCGCCCGCTTGCATCGACACCTGAAGTCGGCCATCCACAACTTTATAACCGTTGGCCTGACTGTGCGACCCTTTCGCCAAGGGCGCCGCCTGATCCAGCACCTGACGGGCAAAGGCGATGACTTTGGCACCCCGCTTTGGATTGTAGCTCTTGCCCTTTTCGGCGCCATCGCTTTCGGCAATGGCATCCGTGCCATAAAGCGCATCATAGAGACTGCCCCAGCGGGCATTGGCGGCATTCAGCGCATAGCGCGCATTGGTGATGGGCACCACCAGCTGTGGCCCGGCAAGGGTCGCAATTTCCGCGTCGACACCAGCGGTACGGATCTGGAAGTCCGGTCCTTCCGGCAGCAGATAACCAATTTCCTGGAGAAAGCTTTTGTAGGCCGCGGGATCGTGCGCCTGACCCCGGCGCTGTTGATGCCAGCTGTCAATGGCCAACTGCAGTTCATCGCGTCTTGCCAGCAGGGCACGGTTGACCGGAACCAAATCTTCGAGCATCGCTGCCAGTCCTGCCCAAAGCCGCCCGGCTTCAATACCGGTTCCCGGTAAGACTTCGTCCACGACAAAGTCATGAAGTTCCGAAGCGATCTGCAGTCCTGCGCGGTCGACGAATTTCACCACAGCCTGTTCTCCAATCTTTTTTTATTGTCCGATCTGATCTTCCTCTATCCGCTTGTCCCTTTCAATCGGCCATGCGACGCTCCACTTAAATCAGGTGCGAAAAGATCGCCCGTGGAGGATCGTTATGGAGATGCCTATCCCCGATCCGGCCGTGTTGGCCGATCGGCCCCGATTGGTGGCCGGCCTGCTGGGCATTTTGCCGGCCGAGGCGGTCATCGTCGATCAGCAGGCACTGTCCGTTTATGAAAGCGACGGTTTGACCGCCTATCGCCAACCGCCCTTGGTCGTGGTGCTTCCCGAAACCACCGCCCAGGTGGCGGCCATTTTGCGTTTATGCCATCAATTGAAAGTCAAGATCGTGCCCCGCGGCGCCGGCACCTCGCTCTCCGGCGGCGCCCTTCCTCTGGCCGACGGACTCGTGCTGGCGATGGCCCGATTCAATCGCGTTCTGGCGATTGATCCCGTCAATCGCAGCGCCACCGTACAACCGGGCGTCACCAATCTGGCGATCACCCAGGCGGTACAGCATCTTGGCTTTTATTACGCCCCGGACCCGTCAAGCCAGATCGCCTGCACCATCGGCGGCAATGTTGCCGAGAATTCGGGTGGGGTTCATTGCCTAAAATATGGCATGACCAGCCATAATGTCTTGGCCGTTGAAATGGTCACCATCGACGGTGAGATCCTAAGGCTGGGCGAAGGGGGGCTGGATGCCGCGGGCTATGATCTGTTGGGTGTGGTCATCGGCTCCGAGGGCATGCTGGGTGTGGTCACCGAAATTACGGTTCGCCTGACGCCAAAGCCTGAAACCGCGCGCGCCTTGTTGGTAGGATTTCCCTCCAACGCGACGGCCGCCTCGATGGTGGCAAAAGTCATCGGCGCCGGCATTATCCCAGCGGGCATGGAGATGATGGACCGTCCGGCCATCCAGGCCGCCGAAGATTTTGTTCATGCCGGCTATCCGCGGGATGCCGAAGCTTTGCTGATCATCGAGTTGGATGGGCCTGCCGTGGAAGTGGATCATTTGATCTCTCGGGTCGAGGGTTTGGCAAAGGCGACCGGCGCCAGCTCGCTGAGGGTCAGCGAAAGCGAGCAACAGCGTCTGGCTTTTTGGGCGGGGCGCAAGGCCGCCTTTCCGGCGGTCGGGCGTTTATCGCCGGATTACTATTGCATGGACGGCACCATTCCGCGGCGATGCCTTCCGGAAATTCTTGAAACCATCGCCGTCCTGTCCCGCCAATATGACCTTAAGGTGGCCAATGTTTTTCATGCCGGTGACGGCAATCTGCATCCCCTGATCCTTTATGACGCCAACCAGCCCGGCCAGTTGGATGCCGCCGAAGCGTTTGGCGCGGATATTCTGCGTGCCTGTGTCAAAGTCGGTGGCGTGCTGACCGGTGAACATGGCGTCGGCGTAGAAAAGCGTGATTTGATGCCGGACCAGTTCACCGAGATTGATCTCTGCCAGCAGCGTGCGCTTAAGGACGCCTTTGATCCAGGGCGCTTGTTGAACCCGGGCAAGGTTTTTCCTTTGTTGCATCGTTGCGCCGAAATGGGCCGCATGCATGTTTCCGGTGGCCGTTTGCCTTTTCCCGACCTTCCGAGATTCTGACCATGATCATCGAAGCCAAGGATCCCCAAATCATGGCCGAAGTCATTGCTGCTGCGGCCGCCGATGGGCGCCGGCTTGGTCTGCAGGGCGGCGGCAGTAAGATCGGTTTGGGGCAGCCGATGACTGTCGATGACCAACTCGACCTTTCCGGCTGGCGCGGCATTACCAGCTATGAGCCCGAAGAACTGGTGCTGTCGGCCCGCGCCGGAACGCCGCTGGCTGACATCGAGGTCGCCCTTGCCGCCCAGCAACAGCATTTGGCGTTTGAACCGCGGAATCTGAGCGGCTTGCTGGAGGGCGGCCGGGTTCAGGATCAGACCCTGGGGGGCGTGGTGGCGACCAATCTGGCAGGACCCCGGCGCTGCACCGCCGGGGCGGTCCGAGATCATGTGCTGGGGCTTTCGGCCATCAATGGGCGCGGCGAAATTTTCAAGGCCGGTGGGCGGGTGGTCAAGAATGTTACCGGCTATGATCTGTGCAAATTATTGACCGGGTCGTTCGGGACCCTGGCCGCTTTGACCGAGATTACCTTGAAGGTTTTGCCGGCGAGTGAAACCGAAGAGACCCTGGTCATTGCCGCGCCTGATGTTTCCAAGGCCGTGCAACAAATGGCCGAGGCCTTGGGCGGCTCTGCCGCCCCTTCGGCAGCTTCCTGGCTTGACGGTAAAATCTTTCTGCGTCTTGAGGGATTCGGCCCCTCGGTGCGGGCAAGGCGACAAAAACTAACGGACAGATTTGGCGCGGCAGAGGTGCTGGAGGACGCCGCCAGCCGGGATTGCTGGCAAGCCATCCGTGATGTCAAGCCGTTTCACGGCAGGCCGGGCCAGGCGGTCTGGAAACTGTCCATTCGCCCGAGCGATGCGCCGGCCTTGTTGGGAAGGCTGTCAGAGCTTGAAGAGGCCCGGACCTTCCTTGACTGGGGCGGCGCTCTGGTCTGGCTCAGTTTGCCGGCGGAGCGCGATGCCAAGGCGGGGACAATTCGTCAGATGCTTCCTCTCGGCGGCCAAGGCTGGCTGGTTGCGGCCCCTCTGGCCGTTCGCGCCGCAGTCCCGGTCTTTCCCCCGTTGCTGCCGGCTCTGGCGGCCCTGCAGACCCGCGTCAAAGCCAGCTTTGATCCCGGTTTCATTCTCAATCCCGGACGCATGGGGTTCTAACCATGCAAACCCATTTTTCCCCCGCGCAACGTGACAATCCGGTTATCCGTGCCGCTGACGCCATATTGCGTAAATGTGTGCATTGCGGATTTTGTACGGCAACCTGCCCAACCTATGTGCTGAGAGGCGATGAAGCCGACAGTCCGCGCGGACGCATTTATCTGATCAAACAAATGTACGAGCAAGGGGGAGCGCCCTCGGCGGCCACCGTCACACATCTCGATCGCTGTCTGGGTTGTCTGTCCTGCATGACCACCTGTCCGTCCGGCGTTGATTATCACCACCTGATTGAGGCCGCGCGCTTTCGTATAGAAGCGGAAGGGGCCGGACGCCCCCTTGCTGAGCAAGGTCTGCGCTGGCTGCTGGGTCGACTGACCACCCATCGCGCCGGGCTGCGCTGGGCCCTCAGACTTGCCGCTTTGTTCAAGCCATTGATGCGGCTTGCCCCATCGCGGCTGCGCCCCCTGCTGGCCATGGCACCAAAAAAGTTGCCAGATCCGTCGTCTGCCTTAAAGCCGCAGATCTTCCCCGCGACCGGACCGCGGCGTGCCCGGGTCGCCCTGCTGACCGGTTGTGTGCAGGCCGTGATGGACAGAGCGATCCTGGACGCAACGATCCGCCTGCTGACCCGACATGGGGTCGAAGTCGTTGTCGCCCGGGGGGCTGAGTGCTGCGGCGCCCTGCCGCACCATCTCGGTCAGGAAGCCCTGGCCAAGACCAAGGCCGCCGCCGCCATCGATGGTTGGTGGGGAGAAACCTCTGAAGGGGGAGGGGTTGGCCTGGACGCTGTGGTCGTCAATATTTCGGGCTGTGGGACCGTGGTAAAAGATTATGGCCATTTATTTGCCGCCGAGGGTGGTCAGCGGGCGGCTCGCGCCGCAATCATCGCTGGATTGGCCAAGGATATCTGTGAATTTTTGCTCGGTCTTGGCCTGAAACCCTCGGGCATAGAGCCTGGCCTTCGTGTCGCCTATCATTCGCCTTGTTCGCTACAACATGCCCAAAGGCAAGGGCAGCCCCCCCGCGACCTGCTTCGACAAGCCGGGTTCGAAGTTCTGGAGATTCCCGAGGGGCATCTGTGTTGCGGATCGGCCGGCGTTTATAATCTGCTGCAGGCCGATCTGGCTCAGCGTCTAAAAGACCGCAAACTGGCCCATATCGCCGCTCTGAATCCGGAGCTTATCGCCAGCGGCAATCTCGGCTGTATGCATCAATTGGCCAGCGGAACCGCCCTGCCGGTCGTGCATAGCGTGCAATTGTTAGATTGGGCCACCGGCGGCCCGAAGCCTTACTAACTCGTAAAAGATCTTGAATAAAATAATATAATCATGGAACCATATTATGTATGGAGACCAAATTCACGGCACTGATTGTATTCAGTCTATTAAAGTCTGGTTATGGCCAAACAAGAAACATTCCGCACTGCAGCAAATTCCTTGGGGGGCGCGTTGGGTGATGGGCGGATTCAGCCATCTCAACTGTCTGAACTGACTAGCAATCCTTCTGTCCTGCAATCTGTCATTGATTTTCTTCCTTGCGGGGTCAGTCTTTTTGATTCCGACCTGAATATGCTGGTCTATAACGAACGATTCCGCGAGATGATGGAATTCCCCCAAGCCCTGTTCAGCGCAGGGCCGCCCTCGATGTATGTTTTGGCCCTTCACAATGCACAGCGTGGGGAATATGGCCCGGGCGACCGGGAGCAACTGGCCAGGGACGTCGTAGAGCGGGCCAAACTGATGCAGCCGCATGTGTTCGAACGCAAGCGGCCCAATGGGACCATCCTCGAGATTCGCGGCGAGCCGGTACCGAATGGCGGGTTCGTTTCCATCTATACCGACATCACCGAGCGTCGTGCCGCTGAAATGGCGCTGCAGAGCGCCGTTCAGAAGAGCGAATTGCGCCTGACACAAATTGTCGATAGCAGCCCGATCGCCACCTTCGTCATCGACGCCGACCATCGGATTACCCATTGGAACCAAGCCTGCGCCAATCTTAGCGGCCTTTCGGCCTCACAGGTTCTAGGCAGCAGGGAGTCCTGGCGGGCATTCTATGGAGACCCCAGGCCCTGCCTGGCTGATTTGTTGGTTGATGGGGCCAGTGCAAAGGAAATTGCGCGCCACTACGCCAAATGCGGGCGCTCTACCCTGGTTCCCGGCGGTTTCGAAGCCGAAGGGTTTTATGCGCAAGTCGGTGAAAAAGGACGTTGGCTTCATTTCACCGCTGCTTTGCTACAAAACGCGGAAGGCGAGATTACCGGGGCGGTGGAAAACGTCCAGGACTTCACCGATCGGGTCGTCGCCGAGAGCGCCGTCGCCGATCAGTTGCGCTTTATCAGCCAACTGATGGACGTTATCCCCAATCCGGTTTTCTTCAAGGATGAGGCAGCGCGCTATCTTGGCTGCAATTTGGCCTTTGAAGACTATATCGGAATTCCTCGATCCAACTTGATTGGACGCTCTGTCTATGAATTATTTCCTAAAGACTTAGCTGACCAATATGCGGCGGCGGATATGGCTTTGTTTGCGCGCGGCGGGTCGCAATCCTATGAGGCTGCCGTTCGATATGCTGATGGCACCCGCCATGACGTCGTCTTTTACAAGGCCATTTTTAACAAGGCGGATGGCAGTCTTGGCGGTCTGGTTGGCGTAATCCTCGACGTCACGGAACTCAAAATAGCGGAACATCAGGCCGAGGCGGCAAGCCGCGCGAAGAGCGAATTTCTGGCCAATATGGGACATGAGATCCGCACCCCTTTGAACGCAATCTTTGGGCTTTCTCGTCTGGCTCTGGAAGCCGATTCAAAAGAAACCCACCGCGCCTATCTGGGAAAGATTGGCGATGCGGCGCAAGCGCTGCTGAGCGTGGTCAATGATATTCTTGATTATTCTAAAATCGACACCGGGCGCATGACACTGGCCGCCGACAGCTTCCGGCTTGGCGATGTTCTTCATGAGATCAAAGAACGGCATGGCGCGGAAGCCCGTAGCAAGGGTTTGACGTTTGCGATCGAGCTTGACCAAAAGGTTCCCGCCCAATTGGTCGGCGATCCAATAAGGCTCAAACAGATCCTCAACCATTTATGTGGGAATGCGGTCAAGTTCACGGAGTCTGGCCAAATCGTGACATCAATCCGGCTTGCCACCGGAGAGTATGGCGCCACCCGGTTGCGCGTTACCGTGTCCGATAGCGGGATTGGCCTGACCCAAGCTCAGATCGACCAGCTTTTCCAAGCCTTCAGCCAGGCCGATTCATCGACGACCCGACGCTATGGGGGGACCGGTTTGGGGCTGGCGATTTGCAAGAAAATGGTCGAGCTGATGGGCGGTACGATCGGCGTCGAGAGCGAACTGGGTAAAGGATCCCGCTTCTGGTTCACGCTTCCGTTACGAACCCCGACCCAGGGCGGCCAAGACAGTCCGTCGTTACCCGGGCGCAGGGGCAGCCCCGTTCCCATCCAGGCTGAACCCGGAACCGGCGGCCTTGTGGCGAATGCCGGGCCAGATTTTACGCGATGGCTAAGTCTTTGCGGCCGCATCCGCGCTCTTCTTGAGGTCGATGACACGGATGCGGCGTCTCTGGCCTCGGAACTGGTCGCTCAGACGACAGGTACAGACTATGCCGCGACGGCAAAGCGGATCGAAGGATTAGCCAGCCGCTACGCATTCCGGGATGCTCTGAAAGCGGTCAGGACATTAGAGTCTCTTTTCGAGACCCAAAGCATCGCGATGAGCGAAGAGGGGCTGCCATGACGGAAACAGTTCTGCCACAAACCATATTGGTCGTCGATGACACGCCGGAAAATATCGATGTGGTGACCGGGGCGTTACGGCATGACTACCGGGTTCGCGCCGCCTTAAGCGGAGAACGGGCTTTGGTCATCGCAGCGTCTGAGCCCCGACCCGACATTATCCTGCTTGATGTCATGATGCCGGTCATGGATGGCTATGAGGTCTTGCGGCGTTTGAAGGACAACCCGCTAACCCAGCAGACGCCGGTGATCTTTGTGACCGCCCTATCTGATCAGGTGGATGAACAAAAAGGCCTGCAGCTGGGGGCCGTCGACTATATCAGCAAGCCAATTTCCCCAGCAATCCTGCAGGCCCGGGTCAAAACCCACTTATCGTTACATCAGCAGAATCGGGATTTGACCTTAAAGGTCAAGGAGCGGACGGAAGAACTGGTCAGAATCCGCACGGAAATCATTCGCCGGTTGGGGCGTGCTGCCGAGTTTCGGGACAATGAAACCGGCTTGCATGTCATCCGGATGAGCCATTACGCGCGCCTGATCGCCCGCGCCATGGGGCTTGGCGAAGAATGGAGCGAGTTGCTGTTTTTGAGCGCGCCCATGCATGATGTGGGTAAGATCGGCATTCCCGATGGCGTTTTGCTGAAATCGGCAAAATTGGACCCTGAAGAATGGGTGATTATGCGCCGGCATCCGATTATCGGGGCCGAAATCATGGGCGAGGACCCTTCGGAATTGATGCGAATGTCCCGCGAAATCGCCCTGGCCCACCACGAAAAATGGGACGGGTCTGGTTATCCCAGGGGGTTAGCCGGCTCAGACATCCCTCTTTCGGCCAGAATTGTCGCGGTGGCCGATGTGTTTGACGCCTTGACCACCGCGCGGCCTTACAAGGCGGCTTGGTCGGTTGAAGATGCCGTGGCGTTGGTGAAAACTGCTTCCGGCAGTCATTTCGAGAAAGCCACGGTCGAGGCCTTCCTGGCGGTCCTGAAAGACATCCTGGCCGTGATGGAAACCTATCAGGAAGATAAAAGCTTGGCCTTCCGGCAACTCGATTGATCGCAACAAAAATAGAAAGTCATCTGATGTCAATAGATCAAGAAAATGAAGACATGATTTGCTTCAAATCTGAAGAATCTGCTATTTCAGATAGCAATATCACGGGGGCACAGCCTTGGCTTGTGCTTGTCGTTGATGACGAAGAGGATATTCATTCGGTTACCAGCCTAATGATGCTTGATCTATACTATAACTCAAGGCCAGTGCAATTGCTTCATGCCTATTCGGCGTCTGAGGCCCTTAGTCTTTTAAAGTCCAATCCTGAGGTCGCCCTGATCCTTCTTGATGTCGTCATGGAAAGTGAACATGCCGGCCTGGAACTGGTCCATCATATTCGCTCGGATCTTTGCTATCGCAATGTTCGCATCGTTTTGCGAACCGGCCATCCGGGTTTGGCCCCGGAACGTTCGGTGATGCTGGAATATGATATTGACGACTATCGGGCAAAAACCGAATTGACCTCGGACCGCATGTTCAGCACGGTGATTTCCAGTTTGCGGACCTTTGACAAAATAATGGCTTATGTCAGAGAACGCGAAGCGCGGGAAAAAGCCGATCAGGCGGCTGCGGCGCAACGGGCGGCCATGGCCGCGCTGGAAAAGCGCAAAGCCGACGAACGTCGGGTCGAATTGGATGCCATTGCCCAGCATCTGGAATATACGCTCTTGCCCAATATTTTGGACGCGGCGGAACAGGCCCGTCTCCTTTGTGCGTCAGTCCCAAGCGAGGGTCCGGCGGCGCCAACAGCCCATATTCTGACCATTGGCGAGACCTGGGAAAAAGTTTGTGAGGCTCTGAACGAATTGCTTGAAACACTGCGTGACTATTAGAGCGTCGTGCGGGCCGGAAAGCGGATATGAAAGGCCGTTCCGGATTGGCTGGTGACTTCGATGCTTCCCTGCAGAGAGGCAACCACCAGATTATGAACAATATGCAGGCCAAGTCCGGTGCCGCCACTGCCCCGTCTGGTCGTAAAGAAGGGATCGAAAATTTTGGGCAGATCCTGGATCGCAATGCCTTTTCCATCGTCGGCAAAGGTCAGCAAAATAGTGTCGTTTGCATCAGAGTGAGCCGATATCCGGATCGTTCCTGGTTCTGTTTCGGCAAAGGCATGAATCAGGGCATTCATAACCAGATTGGTCAGGATCTGGGCTAAGGCACCCGGATGGGTATCGCATTCGAGGTCCCCCGGACAATCGACTGAGAGGGTGATCGGCCGATTCTTCAGCTTGGGGCTCAGGGAAGCCAGAACTTCTTCGATATAGCCGGCTAATTTGAAGACGCGTCGCTCACCGCTGGTCTGATCGACGGAGACCTGTTTAAAACTTTGTACCAGCTTGGCGGCGCGGG
>DUZC01000018.1 GCA_013349735.1 Rhodospirillaceae bacterium | reverse complement strand
GCCGGCGCCCATCCGACAAAAGCTTGTACAGCTTCACGGCGCCCGCGGTGATCGTATAAATATTTTGCGCCTGATCGCCTTCACGAAAGACCGTCCCTTGCGCTTCTACCGACGCCTGACCAAGCACTGCGACGAACCGACGGAACTGATCGTTGCTGAGACCCGCACAAAAAGCCCTGACCCCAAGATCGCAATGGGCACAGGTCACCGCATCCGGATCGAGACATTGTTCTTTGTCACAACCGAACTGGTCCCAGGACCATAAAATCGCGCTTTTGCTTTGTCCGGCTTTCATTTTCCACCAGAAAAGTCAGGCTTGCCCCGACGGATCCTTTGCCACCGGCTTCAATTTATCATCACCGGCAGAATTGGCATCGTTTTCATCATAATCAAAAAGGATACGATTGGCCGCCCCATCAAGATCATCGAACTGACCGGAACGCAAGGCCCACAGAAAAGCCAGCAGACCAATTCCTCCTAAGGCCAAGGCAACCGGAATCAGCATCAGCAGATTGGTCACCGCACCCTCCCCCGTGCCAAGCGAAGCGCATTCACAATGACCAGAATTGACGAGCTGGACATGGCGATGGCGGCGATCAGTGGCGTGACCAGCCCCATCACCGCCAAGGGGATGGTAAGCAGGTTATAAAGCAAGGCGATAGCAAAATTCTGCCGGACCAGCGCATCGGCCTTGGCCGCCACCTGCATCACTTCCTGAACAGCCGACAATTTCTGGCCTTGAAAAACAATATCGGCCGCCGTTTGACTGACATCGACCGCCGTAGAGGGCGAAATGGAAACATCCGCCGCCGCCAAAGCCGGCGCATCATTCAATCCGTCACCCACCATCAAGACATTGCGCCCGCACCTGCGCAGGTCAGCCAGCCGTTCGCATTTTCCGACCGGGGTACAGTCTGACGTCCAATCGGCAATCCCTAAAGCCTTGGCCACCGCCCCCGTTGGGCCGGCTCGATCCCCCGAGAGCAATTCTACCTGAAGGCCGCGGGACAGCATCCAAGCGACCACCGGCGCGGCATCGGGGCGGAGTTGGTCGGCAAAGGCGAAACGCACGGCGGGACGGCCAGGGCAGGACAAAAACATTTCGGTCGTTTCCTGGTCGTCTTCCGGCAAACCCAGCCAACGCCGGCTGCCCAGCCTTACCGCCCCCTGCTCGAGACCGCAGCCCGGAACCTCTGTGACGCCTTCGGCCAAGGGAACATCCGGCGCAGCCCGGACCAAGGCGCGGGCCAGCGGATGTCGGCTGGCTGCCGCCATTGAGGCGGCCTGACGCAAAGAGTCCAGGGAATAGCTTCCGGGAAGCAATTCGGGGCGCCCGACGGTCAAAGTCCCGGTCTTGTCAAAGACCACCGTGTCGATTTTAGCCAGCCGCTCCTGGGCGGTCGCCGATTTCAACAGCACACCCCGACGCAAAAGGCGCCCGGACGCCACAACCTGGACGACAGGAACCGCCAGGGCCAAAGCACAGGGACAGGTGATAATCAGGACAGCCACCGCCGTCATCAGAGCCGTCTGCCAAGGGGTGTCGGTAAAGATTTCCCAACCAAGAAATGTGGCCAGAGCCATCACATGCACCACCGGCGCGTAATAGCGAGCCACCCGGTCGGCCAGGGCGACATAACGGCTCCGCCCCTGCTCAGCAACCTCCATCAAACGAACAATCTCAGCCAGCAGCGTGGCCTCGCCGACGGCGGTCACCGTCATGCGCAGCGGCTGTGACAAATTAAGCGTTCCGGCAAAGACCGTCATACCGGGGCCGACTTCGGCGGGCATGGTTTCACCGCTGATCAGACTGCTATCGACACTGGACAGCCCTTCGGTCAAACACCCATCCACGCCAATCCGTTCACCCGCGGCGACCAACACTGTCATGCCGGCCTGTACTTGCTCGGCCGGTAACAAGCGGCGCTCGCCCGTAGGTTCTAAAACGGTGACCGCGCTGGCCCCCAAAGCCAACAGATGCTCAGCCGCCGACCGCGCGCGCCCACGGGCGCGGGCATCGAGATAACGACCGATCAGCAGAAAGAACAGCAACGAAATCGCCGCGTCAAAATAGGCATGTTGACCGCCGCGTATGGTTTCCCAAAGGCTCATCGCCGAGACCAGGCTAACCCCCAAGGTGATGGGGACATCCATATTGGTCCGGCGCGCCCGCAATGCCGTAAAAGCCGAGAGCGCGAAGGGGCGGACACAAAAAACAACCGCCGGCAAAGCAATCAAAGCCGAGAGCCAATGAAATAAAGAACGGGTCGCCCAATCCATGCTGCCGTCATCGCCGGACCAGATCGACACCGAAAAGAGCATGACATTTCCTGCTGCGAACCCGGCCACCGCCATGGCTCGCAAGAGACTCTTTTCCTGTCGTTCGGCCTCCTTGCCCAATCGATTGGGATCATAGGGCATCAGCCGATAGCCAATCGCTGTCAGCGGGGCCACCAGGGCATTGGCATTGTTTTCATTGGGCCGCCAGCGCAAGACCAGACGCCGCGTGGTCATGTTGAGACGCGCCTGCTCTACCCCGGCCTGCCGGGCCAGCACCGACTCGATCAGCCAGACGCAGGCGGCGCAGTGCAACCCTTCCACCATCAAATGCAAACCGGCGACCCCGTCTTCACCGATCCGCATATAGGGCTGGAAATCCAACGGCCCGGCCTCCTCATCCGGACGAAGCGGGGCCAAAGTCGGGTCAATAATGCGGCGCCGATAATAGTTGTCCAGACCCAATCCGGACAGCAGGCCGTAGGCCGCATGACAGCCTTTGCAACAAAAGGCCGCCTGCCCTTCTGGCCGTGCATCGCCAACCGGCAAACCGCAATGGGCACATGAAGCCATCAGGGAACGGTAATGCGTCTGGTCAGTTGATAACTTTGCCCATCGCGGTGGGCATCGACCCTGAGATCCCATATACCCGCCAAGGGCAGGCTGGCATTAAGCGAATAGCGCCCATTGCCCTGAGGGGTCAGCAGGTCCTGCCGGTCATGACCGGCGGCCGTCGGGCGGATAAACCGGGCTTCAACCGTCAAACCGTCAATAGGACGGCCGGTTTCGTCAAGAAAACTGGCCAGAATGGTCGTGCTATGCGACAGCGGTGATCCGGGTTCGATCTCGGCCGCAACCACCCAGCCCAGGCGCTTCTGAGCTTCTGCCGCTGCCAAGGTGTGATTATAGGCGATGCCCTTCAAATAGGCCTGTTCGGTCTCAAGCCCACTGAAAGTCCCAATGGCGGAGGTGATCATCACCAAATTGACCGCCAGAACCACGCCGAAAGCACCAATAAAGATATAGGGATACCACCAGCCCCGGGGCCGGCGCGGCGGGTTCAAATTCATCGCTCGGGCCCTGCAAAAAGATTGTCGCGACGAACGACCTTGCCGGTATCGAGATTGGTCAGCGCAAATGTCAGGTCGGCCTTTTTCCCACTCAGGCTGGCATTCGGTGCGGTTACAAACATTCGGAACGTCCCAACGGAATCCCCATCGACCGGCAAGTCTACCGTTTCCATCTGGTCGCCGTCGACTCCGATCACCGACATCGTGGCCTTGTTCAGACCTTCGACCGTGAGCCGAAAATGGCCGGGACCGCGTACCATATTGAGGATTTTAAAAGTATAGCCGTTACGCACCCGCCCCCCCGAGACTTCGACATACATCGGGGCCCGCTCATGCAGAATATTGACGTCGAAGGTCTTGCGGGTCATGAGCGAATAGGCCATCAGGATGGCCACCAAGCCGATGATAGCCAGATAAATATAAACGCGGGGACGCGCCATCGGGCTGGAAGACGACATATCGCCGGCAGCGCGGGCTTGCTGATTGAAGCTTGAGTCATAACTGACCAGACCGCGCGGCAAACCCACCCGATCCATCATACTGTTGCAGGCATCAACGCAAAGAGCGCAGCCAATACAGGCCAGTTGACTTCCGTCGCGGATATCGATGCCGGTCGGACAGACCTGCACGCACATCCGGCAATCAATGCAATGTCCGCGCTCGGCGAACAGCTGTTCAGCCGGACGGCCACGACCGGCGCCACGGACGGGACCGCGCGGTTCACCCCGCCAGCTTTCATAGCTGACAATCATCGAATGTTCGTCAAACATGGCGCTCTGAAAGCGTGAATAGGGACACATATAAATACAGACATCTTCGCGGGCGAATCCTGCCAGCAGATAGCAGCAGCCTCCAATGACCGCCATCGCGGCATAAGCGCTGACACCCGCCTCACCTGTCAGCAAGTCGCGCAGCAATAGATGGACATCGTCGAAAAAGCCGATAAAGCCGAATCCGGCGAGAATGGAAATGAGGATCCAACAAATCTGCTTGCCGGCTTTGCGCCAAAGCTTGTTTGCCGACCAAGGCGCCTTATCCAGTAAGATGCGCTGGGCCCGTTCGCCTTCAAACAAGCGTTCAATCCAGACAAAAAGATCCGTAAAGACCGTCTGCCAGCAGGCAAAGCCGCACCAGACTCGTCCCAGCAAAGCGGAAATAAAGAACAACAGCAAAGCCGCGATAATAAGGATGCCGGTCAGGTAATAAACTTCCTGCGGCCAGATTTCGATACCGAAGCAATAAGCGCGTCGCCCCGGCAAATCCACCAGAATGGCTTGTCCGGGGGCCCCCGGACCACGATCCCAGCGCAGCCAGGGGCCAATCCAGTAGAAGCCAAGACTGACGATCAGCGCCAGCCACTTTAATCGACGAAAAGCACCCGCATTGAGGAAGCGGGGATAGGCCTTCTTTGTGGCCGCATAAGGGGAGCCCCCATCAGTTGGGGACGGCGTGTTCTGAACCGACATTTTTTGCCCGGATATGCTGTTGCCGCTCGTCCTCACAGACATTTTCGGCACCGGCCGAAATCCAACAGCCAATCAGCGATTATAAGAGAATTTGCGACCGGGATGTCAGGAAAAAGATCGACCGGGCATCGCATAGGAGCCTTGCAATGCCCGGTCGAACAGCTTTATTTGCCGCCGCCCAGGGAATGGACGTAAACGGTCAGTTCCTTGATGGTGGCATCATCAAGACCACGGTCGGCCCAGGACGGCATCACACCCTGCTTTGGCGCCTTGACCTGACTGATGATCGCGGCCTTCTGATCTTTTTCCTTATAGAGCCAGACCCCCGCGGACAGCGCCGGCGCACCGACGGCCTGATTGCCTTCACCGGCCTCACCATGACAGGTGGTGCAGCCATTATTGGCAAAGATGGCCTGACCGCGCGCCGCGGCCACCGCATCCTTCGAGCTTTTCGACAGGCTCAGCACATATTCGGCCAGATCATTGAGTTGCGCGTCATTCAACACATCGCCGCCACCATAGGCCGGCATTTCCGATTGCCGGGAATTGGGGTTGCTGTTGCGAATGCCAAAACTGATGGTGGTCCGGACGTCATCCAGCGAACCACCCCACAGCCACACGTCATCGGCCAGGTTGGGGAAGCCATAGGCGCCAACACCACCGAAACCATGACAAGCCGCGCAATTTTCGTTGAAGACCGACCGGCCGCCGGCCAATGCGAAATTCAACAAATCCTTGTCTTTGACGATATCATCAAGAGAAGCGTCCTTGAGTTTCGACAGATAGACCGCTTTGGCGGCCTTGGCCTGCTCAAGTTCCTGAGCGACCTCGGTGCGGGAATGGTAACCCTTGGTCCCCGCCCAATAGCCGTTAATGCCCGGCCATGACGGATACAGGATGCAATAGACCACCGCCCAGGCAATGGTTATGAAAAAGATCCACACCCACCATCTCGGCAGCGGGGTATTCAGTTCCTTGATACCGTCCCATTCATGGCCAGTCGTAAACTGACCCGAGACAGAGTCTTTCTCAGCTTTGGTCGCCATCTATCAGCGCTCCTCGTTCTCATCGTTCCTCAGGGCAATCTGCGCATAGGCTTCAATTTTGGCCTTATTCTTTGGCCAGTAAGCCCAAGCGACGATCCCAATGAAGACACCCATCACCCACAATCCCCAGAAAGCTCGAAGGGTCCCGACAATATTGTCGATCACATCCCATCCCTCAGCGAATTGCGTCGGACTTCAGGGTCGTAAAATCGACCATCGTCCCAAGCACCTGCAGATATGCGACCAGCGCATCCATTTCGGTGACTTTTTCCGAAGTCCGATCCTTCTTCCCTAAACTGGCTTTTGGGTAGCGCTGCAGCAAAGCCTCGGTATTGGCATCGCTGCTCGCCTGTGCCTCTAGGTCAGCCTTGGCATTGGCGATGTCATCTTCGGTATAGGGCACCCCGACAATGCGCAGCACCTTCATCCGGGGCACGATGTCATCATAGGCCAAAGGCCGATGCATGAATTTATAGCCCGGCATAATGGACTCAGGCACCACATCGCGCGGATTGGTCAGATGGCGCACATGCCAGTCATTGGTGTATTTGCCGCCGACCCGGGCCAGATCCGGACCGCTGCGCTTGGACCCCCACTGGAACGGATGGTCGTACATGGACTCGGCCGCCAGGCTGTAATGACCATAGCGTTCGACCTCGTCACGGAAGGGACGGATCATCTGGCTGTGGCAGACATAGCAGCCTTCACGAATATAGATGTCGCGGCCGGCTTGTTCGAGCGGTGAGTAGGGACGAATGCCCTGCACATTTTCGATGGTTTCCTGGATGGTAAACAGCGGCAGAACTTCAACAATTCCACCGATGATGACCGTAACCAGAATGCCAACCATCAAGAGAAGGACATTGGTTTCGAATTTGGCGTGATGCCTCAGGAAGGACATGGGTCAGTCTCCTCAGCCCCGGGCCGCTGCAGCAACAGGCGCCTCGTACGAAGCTTCCGTACGAATATCGCCCTTGATGGTGCGGTAGAAGTTATAGGCCATGATCAGCGCTCCCGCGAGGAAGAGAATGCCGCCAGTGGCCCGGATGACATAGTAGGGGTGCATCGCCGCTACAGTCTCGACGAAGGAGTACTGCAAGAAGCCCAGGCTGTCATAGGCCCGCCACATCAAGCCTTGCATGATCCCCGAGATCCACATGGCGGTGATGTAAAGGACGATGCCAACCGTGGCGATCAGGAAGTGCAAATTCACCAACCGCATGGAATAGAGCCGCTTACGCTGCCACAACACCGGCACAAGATAATAGAGCGCCCCGAAACTGACGAAGGCGACCCATCCCAAGCTGCCGGAATGGACATGGCCGATCCCCCAGTCGGTATAATGCGACAAGGAGTTGACCGCTTTAATCGACATCATTGGCCCTTCAAAGGTCGACATGCCGTAGAAGGCCACCGACGTCACCAGGAACCGCATCACGGGATCGGTCCGCAATTTGTCCCAGGCCCCCGACAGGGTCATCAGACCATTGATCATACCGCCCCAGGACGGCATCCACAGCATGACCGAGAAGGTCATGCCCAAGGTCTGCGCCCAATCCGGCAGCGCGGTGTAATGCAGATGATGCGGACCAGCCCAGATATAGAGGAAGATCAGCGCCCAGAAATGCACGATGGACAAACGGTAGGAATAAACCGGCCGTTCAGCCCGCTTGGGCACAAAATAATACATGATCCCCAGGAAACCGGCGGTCAGGAAGAAACCCACGGCATTATGGCCATACCACCACTGGGTCATGGCGTCCTGCACACCCGAATAGATTTCGTAGGACTTCCACCAGGTTCCACCAAAGAAAACCGTGGGCACCGCCAGATTATTGCCGATATGGAGCATGGCAATGGTGATAATCATCGCCAGGAAAAACCAGTTGGCCACATAGATATGAGGTTCCTTACGCTTATAAAGCGTGCCGACGAACGCCAGCAGATAGGCGACCCAAACCACCGTGATCATCAAATCGGCATACCATTCCGGTTCGGAATATTCCTTGCCTTGGGTAATTCCGGTGACATAGCCCAGGGCCGCGACCACGATGATGGTCTGCCATCCCCAGAAAATGAAATTGCCCAGCGCGGCACCACCCCAAAGCGGGGCCCGACAGGTTCGCTGGACAATGTACAGCGAGGTGCCGAACAGAATATTGCCGCCGAAAGCGAAAATAACCGCCGACGTATGCACGGGCCGAACCCGGCCAAAAGAGAACCATTCAAGGTCCAGGTTCAAGGCGGGAAAGGCCAACTGCCAAGCAATGAAATCGCCCACCAGAAAGCCAACGATGCCCCAGAATGTCGCCGCCAGGACGAACTTCTTGATGACATCGTCAAAATATGGCGTCGGCTGGTTGCTGCCGAACGCCGCTGTGGCTTGGGTCATACCGAACTCCTGTTTCGACCAAACACTATCCGGGGCGGAGTACCCCAATCAGCCCGTTCCAATATCTGGGAAGTCCCCTTCCCTGTGAATGCCGGAAGCAAGCGCCAAGCACCAGCTTCCACTAAGCCCTCTCATTCACCGCGGCACTATGCCTGCTTCCTTTGTCATCTCCATTGATCTGGATCAAATCAGAAATCTTTTTCTCACACAAACTTTATGGGTATAGCCCTGACAGAAATATTGGCGAGGATCTTGCCGGAATGTCCTGGCGCGATGATACTGACGCCATGACCTCGTCCTGCGCCGGCATCACGGACTATCCCACAATTCACCTGAAGCCAGGCCATTCCCGCCGGCTGCGCGGTGGGCATCCCTGGCTCTTTTCCAACGAAATCGTCATGGACGCCGACCGCTTGTCCTTGCCGGCAGGAACTTTGGCCATAGCGGTGGATGCCGGCGGCGAGCGGCTTGGTTTGGGCAGCTTCAACCCACATTCTTTGATTGCCATGCGTCTGTTTGCCCGGGACCCCGGGACGGTAATTGACCAGACCTTTCTGGAAGCCCGCCTGCGCCGCGCGCTACGCCTGCGGGAAACGCTGTTTGCCCGCCCCTTTTACCGTCTGGTCCATGCCGAAGCGGATGGCCTGCCGGGTTTGATTGTTGACCGCTATGACGATGTCCTGGCTGTTCAAGCCAATACGGCCGGCATAGATCGATTGCTGCCGGACATCCTGGCCGCCCTGATTCAAATTCTCGCGCCCCGGGCCGTCCTCTTGAAAAATGATAGCCCTGTCCGCCGCCTGGAAGGTCTTGAGCTCACCCAACGAATGGCGTTGGGTGAACTGGACGGGCCGCTGGCTCTTGAAGAAAATGGCGTGCGGTTCTGGGCCGATCTGACCGATGGCCAAAAGACCGGCTGGTTTTACGATCAGCGCGAGAACCGCGCCGCCGTGGCCGCCCTGGCAGCCGGTCGCCGTGTCGCAGATTTTTACTGCTACGCCGGCGGCTTCGCCGTACAGGCCAAAATGGCCGGCGCCACTCAGGTTCTTGCCATCGACCGTTCCGAGGCGTCACTGGCACTGGCCAACCGTGCCGCCGCCAGTAATGAAGTCCAAATTGAAACGGTGCGCGCAGAGTCTTTTGCGGAAATGGAAACCATGGCGACCGCCCAAGAAAAATTTGGTGTCGTGGTTGCCGATCCGCCCGCTTTCGTCAAATCCAAAAAGGACCTGATCGCCGGCGCCAAAGGCTATCGTAAAATGACCAAACTGGCTGCGTCCCTGGTGGAAGAGGAAGGTTTTCTTATGGTGGCTTCCTGTTCGCATCATATGACTGTTGAGGCCTTTGCTCAGGAGGTTCGCCTGGGCTTGTCCGCTGCCGGTCGAAGCGGACGGATTTTGCGCGCGGCAGGGGCAGGGGCAGACCACCCGGTCCATCCGTTCCTGCCGGAAAGCGCTTATCTGAAAGCCCTTTTGCTACAGCTGGATTAAATTTTTTTCGCCAGAATAAACTGCCGGCGAAAAGGAAACAGGGTAACACCGTTGGCGCGGCGCGGATAAGCCTTGGCTAACAAATTCCGACAGACGGCCAGAAAGTCGCCTTGCCAGCCTTCGGGCAAAGCCTCCAACAGGGGCCTTAAACTGGTTCCCATTATCCATTCCAGCACGGGATCCTCACCGGTCAGGGCATGGAGATAGGTGGTCTCCCAAATCTCGGGCCGGACCTCGGCCAGAATGGCCCAGTTGTCCTCGGGTGAGCCGACCGGATTTTCCCGCAACAGCGGCCGCAAAAGATCCTGCCAGGGCCCGGACAAGGCCGCTGCAAAAAGACTCCGATGCGACGGCGCTGTAAAATTGGCCGGCATTTGTAAGGCAAGGACCCCGCCTGGCGCCAAGGCCCGCACCAGCCAAGGTAAAAAGCGGGCATGATCATCCACCCAATGCAGGGCCGCATTGGAAAAGACCAGATCAGCCGCCTCACTTGGCTGCCATTGGGCCAGATCGGCCAGGACCCACTCGGCCTGGGGCAAAAGCTTAGCAGCCCGATCCAGCATGGCCGACGAAGAATCAACACCAACAATTCTGGCCTGGGGCCATCGGCTTGCCAGCAAAGCCGTGACATTCCCAGCGCCGCAGCCCAGATCGTAAATCAAACCGGGCTGCTCCAGATCGATCCGCGCCAGCAGGTCGAGGGCTGGACGCAGTCGGGGCGCGGCAAATTTAAGATATTGATCCGGACTCCACCCCATCGCCCCATCCCTTCCCGATTTGCGCCTCATTATACAGATGCGATTGACTTCCCGTTGGCAAATCCTTATACAGCGGAGCTCATTTTCGTCAGGCCTTCGGAGTTTTTCCCGTGAAGCGCACCTATCAACCAAGCAAACTTGTTCGTGCCCGGCGTCACGGTTTCCGCGCCCGTATGGCCACCGTCGGCGGACGCCGGGTGTTGTCTGACCGTCGCAGCAAGGGCCGTAAGCGCCTGTCTGCCTGACGGCGGGTTGTCCCGCCCATGCCGGGGACTGTCATCACACGGCTGAAGCAACGGGCGGACTTTCTTCGTGTTGCCGCGAGACGTTGGAAGTGGGCAGCGCCCGGGCTTGTCCTGCAGGCGGCGCCCACACCGGAAGCCGAGCTCCAGACGGCAACGCGGATTGGCTTTACCTCGAGCAAGAAGGTTGGAAACGCGGTGGCGCGCAATCGTGCGCGCCGGCGTCTGCGCGCTGTGGCGGCCCAGATTCTGCCACTGGAAGCGTCGGTCGGGTTTGATTATGTTCTGATCGCCCGTAAGGAAACCTTGACGCGTCCGTTCTCTCTTCTATTGCAGGATTTGCAAACCGCGTTAAAACGTGTTGCAGCGCAACCGATGCGCCATAAAGAGGGTCCATGAAGCCGTTGACCGCAGCCTTCCAAGCTTTGATCCGCCTCTATCAGGTTACGGTTTCGCCGATCCTGCCGGCGCATTCCTGCCGTTTTCTGCCCAGCTGCTCCCATTATGGGTTGGAGGCGCTGGATAGACATGGCACTTTCCGTGGGCTGCTTTTGACGGTGAGCCGACTGCTGCGCTGTCACCCCTGGGGCGGGTCCGGCTATGACCCGGTGCCTGAGGCGATTTCAGTTGAAAGAAAATCATGAACGAACAGCGCAATATTCTTCTGGCGATCGTCTTCTCGGTTGCCATCCTGGTGGGATGGAACTACGTCTTCCCGCCCCGCAAGCCGGTGCCCGCACCGCAGGAAGCCGCCCAAACCGGCAGCAGCCTGCCGTCAGTTCCGTCCTTGGGGGGCTCTGCGCCAACGCCGCCTGGACCGCCCTTGCCAGCCCAGGCCGGCCCGGTTCAGACGGCCGAAGCGCGCAAGGCGGTGCTGGCCGCCGAACCGCGGCTGCCTGTGATTACCCCGAACCTGCATGGTTCGATTTCCCTGGCCGGGGCCCGCATCGATGATTTGACCCTGGTCCGCTATCACGACACCCCTCAACTTGACAGCCCGGAAATTACGCTGCTGACCCCGGCCGGTGGCGCCGGCGCCTATTACGCCGAGTTCGGCTGGGTCGCCGGCGAAGGCAAGGCCGCGGTGCCGACCGCTGAGACCCGCTGGACAGCCAGCAGTGATCATCTGAGCCCGGACAATCCGGTTACGCTGACCTGGGACAATGGTCAGGGCCAGCGCTTCGTCCGTCGCTATCAGGTGGACAATGACTATATGTTCACCATCACCGATCGGGTTGAGAACAGCACCAACAAAGCCGTCAGCCTCTTTCCCTACGGGCTGATCAGCCGTTGGGGCACGCCCGCGACCCAGGATATCTATATTCTGCATGAAGGTCCGCTGGGCGTCCTGGACGGCACATTGAAAGAGACCAAATATAAGGAATTGCGCGAAAAGGATCATCTGGTCGAGTTGAACAGCAAAGGCGGCTGGATCGGCTTCACCGATAAATACTGGCTGACGGCCTTGGTTCCGGATCAGGCGACAGCCCTGCAGGCGCGCATCAGTTGGCACAGCGTCGATAGCCTGGACCGCTATCAGACCGATTGGCTGGGTCAGGCGGTTACGGCAGAGGCTGGAAAACCCATCGAATATACCAGCCATCTTTTTGCCGGGGCCAAAGAACTGGGCCGACTGGACGCTTATGGCGAAAGTCTTGGCATTCCGCGCTTTGATCTGGCCATTGATTTTGGCTGGTTTTACTTTCTGACCAAGCCATTTTTCCATTTTCTGCGCTATATTCATTCCCAAGTTGCCAATTTTGGTATCGCTATCCTGATCTTTACCGTCGTCATCAAGGGCGCTTTCTTTCCCATCGCCAATAAATCCTACAAGGCAATGAGCAAGATGAAACAATTGCAGCCCGAGGTACAAAAGCTGCAGGAGCGCTTTGCGGATGATAAGACGCGGCTGAACCAGGAACTGATGGCGCTTTACAAGCGCGAGGGAGCCAATCCCGTATCGGGTTGTCTGCCTATCATGATCCAGATCCCAGTGTTTTTTGCACTTTACAAGGTGCTTTACGTCACCATCGAAATGCGCCAAGCGCCCTTTTTTGGCTGGATTCATGACCTGTCCGCGCCGGATCCGACCACCTTGTTCAATTTGTTCGGGCTGATCCCTTGGGATCCACCCTTTGAGATGTTGCATATCGGAATATGGCCTCTGCTGATGGGCATTACCATGTTCCTGCAACAAAAGCTGAACCCACAGCCAACCGATCCGGTCCAAGCGAAGATGTTCACCTTCCTGCCGATCATCTTCACCTTCATGTTGGCCAAGTTCCCGGCCGGTCTGGTGATCTATTGGGCCTGGAGCAACCTGCTATCGATCCTGCAGCAATGGCTGATTATGAAAAGACAGGCAAAAGCATGAGCGAGGAGCAGGCGGCGGCCCTGGAAGCCGGACGCCTGCTTTTTGCCCGCGAATGCCATTTTGTCACCGGAATTGCGCGGCTGGACCAACTGCCAGCCGCCAACCTGACGGAAGTAGCCTTTGCCGGACGGTCCAATGTCGGGAAATCCAGCCTGATCAACGCACTGACTGGACGGCGTGCCTTGGCCCGCGCCTCAAATACCCCGGGACGCACCCAGCAGATCAATTTTTTTGATCTCAATCAGCAATTGATGCTGGTGGATCTTCCTGGCTTTGGTTTTGCCGAAGCACCAAAGGCCCTGGTGGCTGAATGGACCAATCTGGTGGCAAACTATCTGAAGGGCCGCGCGGTCTTACGGCGCGTCTGCCTGCTGGTGGATGGCCGCCACGGTCTGAAGGATACCGACCGCGACGTTATGACCATGCTGGATGACGCCGCGGTTCCCTATCAATTGGTGCTGACCAAGGTTGACAAGGTCAAGTCGGCCTTTCTCAATGAACTCAATCAGCGCACCTCTGAAGAAATCGCCAAGCGCCGCGCCGCCCATCCCGAGATCATCAACACCAGCGCCGAAACCAGTCAGGGCGTGGCCGAGTTGCGCGCCACCCTGGCTGCGCTCGCCGCAAACCGATAGGAGAGCCAAGATGACCGTGAATTCCAATCGCGACGACGAACGCGCCAGCTGGCTCGAAAAGGCCGGCACGCTGTCCGAAGCTCTTCCTTATTTTCGCCAGCATGCCGGAGAAACCTTCGTCATAAAATATGGTGGCCATGCCATGGGCGATGAAAGCCTTGCCCATTTGTTCGCCCGGGATGTTGTGCTGCTGCGCCAGGTCGGAATCAATCCGCTGGTGGTCCATGGTGGCGGCCCACAAATCGGTAAGATGCTGGAACGGCTTAAGATCAAAAGCGAATTCATCGACGGTTTACGGGTTACCGACCAGGCCACCGTGGAAATTGTCGAGATGGTTCTGGCGGGATCGATCAACAAGCAGATCGTCACGGCCATCAATCAGGCGGGGGGATTCGCCATTGGTTTGTCGGGCAAGGATGGGCAGTTGATCCGCGCCCGCCCCTTGCGACGCACCCGTAAAGATCCGGATTCGGCGATTGAAAGCGTTCTTGACCTTGGTTTCGTCGGCGAACCGGCAGAAATTAATCCTCATGTGCTGGAACAGTTCCGTCAGTCGGACATCATACCGGTCATTGCGCCCATCGGCGTCGGCGTCTCTGGCGAAACCTATAATATCAATGCGGATACCGCCGCCGGCGCCATCGGCGCCGCAGTCGGCGCTTCGCGCTTGTTGTTCTTGACCGATGTCGCCGGAGTCCTGGACAAACAGGGCAATCTGATCCCCGACATGACCGCCGCCCAAGCCCGCCAATTGATCAAGGATGGCACCATCAGCGGGGGTATGATCCCCAAAGTGGAAACCTGCCTGGAAGCGGTGGACCGTGGCGTTGCCGCCGCCGTCATCCTCGATGGACGGGTGCCCCATGCCATGCTGCTGGAACTCTTTACACCCCATGGCGCCGGCACGCTGATCCGCCGCGACCCCAGCTGAAGCCTTTTATTTAGAGTTTTTCGCATTTTAACTGAATCAAAAAGCTGAAAAACTCTTAAGCCCGAGCGGTAACAGGGGCAAAACCCCGGGCATAAAGTTTTGCTCGGGA
>DUZC01000017.1 GCA_013349735.1 Rhodospirillaceae bacterium | reverse complement strand
CTGAAGCACTCTAGGTCCCCTGTGCGAACGAAAAATCTCCGATTTTTCAATGCTCAAGCGCCGCTCGGGCTTAAGAGTTTTTCAGCTTTTTGATTCAGTCAAAATGCGAAAAACTCTAGCGCCGGCCTCTGCGCCGGCTTTTCGGCAAAGCCGCCGCCCCCCTAAGAACGCAATCGGCGCGAGCGAGACGTTGGCTAAAAGCGTGTAACGTTTTTAGTGTTACATTTAGTCATTATCGCTTAACTTAAAAAAAAATCGGCGATGACAGTCAAGCTATCGTTGATGGGGGGTAATATGGCGGAGTCACTCTCTGGCCTCGTGCGGATTTTTAGTCGCGGCCTTGGGCTCAAAATCTCGCTGGCTTTCTTGCCGCCCATCGCCCTGGCCTGGATTTTCTTTGGCCTTTATCTGCATATGCTGGCCTTGCACCAGGAAGGTGCGCTGGTTATGGCCATATTGGGTGGCCTGATTGGCGTCCTGTTGGGCAGTGTCGTGGTGATTTGGCTGGTATTGACCACTATTCCACCGATCCGCCGGATCATTGATGTGACGGTCGCTTTGTCAGAGGGTGAATATTCCATCGAGATCCCTTTTCTGACCAAGGCCGATGAGACCGGGCAGTTGGCCAGAGCGCTCGAAGTCTTTCGTCAGCATGTCCAGGAATTGCAGGGCGTAGACGCCATCAAGGCCGATAAGGAAAAAGATCTCAATCAAAAGCGTGAATTATTGTGTTTGGCCGATGCCCTTGAAGGCGAGGTGGATGGCACCGTCAAGGATGTCATGTCCCAGGCCGGAACGATGTCCAAATCGGCGCGCGATGCGGTTATTGCCATAACCCGCATGCAGTCTCTGTATCAGAGTCTCAGCGGCGCATCCGATGAGACCCTAAACAATATCAATGCAGTGGCCGGTTCCTCAGACGAATTGGCTGCGGCCAGCCGGGAAATTGCCTCGCAGATGGCACGGACCATCGCGATTACCCAAGAGGCGGTCAGCGAGGCGCAGCAGGCCGAATCGACGATGCATGAACTGTCTGAAGTTTCAACCCACATCGTTGAAGTTCTGCAACTGATCAGCCAGATCGCCGCTCAAACTAATTTGCTGGCCTTGAACGCCACCATTGAGGCCGCGCGTGCCGGCGAGGCCGGAAAAGGATTTGCGGTGGTGGCGGGCGAAGTCAAGGTCCTGGCCAATCAGACTGCCAAAGCGGTGGAAGCCATCACCGGCCAGGTTGAAAATATTCAGGATGCCACGGCCAATGGGGTGCGTGCCATCGACGCCGTCAGCCGTACCATTGATCAGGTGAATAATGTTGCCTCGGCCGTGGCCTCGGCGGTCGAGCAGCAGGAGGCATCCACGCGCGGCATCAGCGAAAGCGCGCAACGCGCCGCCGAGCAGGCCGAGAGGGTCTCGCGGGATGCCGCCGGAATTTCTTCCGAGGCGGTCAATGTCGATAGTATGGCCGCCTTGCTGGAAAGTGGCGCCAATGATGTTGCCGACCGGCTAAACAATATGGAGCGGCGGTTAAGTGGCATATTGACTCATACGGTCGGCGCGGACGCCAAAATCAAAGGCCGGTTCGGCGAGCAACTGACTGGCTTTGTGCAATCGGGTAACGACCGCCAGAGCTGTCGCCTGGACCATGCCGATATGGATGGAATGATGATCAGCGGTGTTCGGCTGACGGCGGGGGCCGAGATCGAAGTAACGGTTGAGGATTTTGGGCTGCTCCGAGCAAAGGTCCGGGAACTCATCGGCGGCGGTGCCCGCGTTGATTTGCATTTGGAAAGTGGCGACCGGGCCCGCTGGGGAGAATTTCTGTTTGGCCATCTGGCGCCGGATCAACCTTTTATCAATTATGCCAAGGAGCGGGCGCGTCTGGTGGAACAGGCCTTTGAGGCCGCCCTGGCCAAAGGCGAGATCACCTTGGACGCCTTGTTTGATGAGGACTATCAACCAATCGCCGGAACCAATCCGCAGCAACATATGACCCGCTATGCAAACTTGGCGGACAAAGTTCTGCCCGCCATTCAGGAGCCGGCTCTGTCCTTTAATCCGAAAATTGCCTATTGCGTTTCTGCCGACCGCAACGGCTTTGCTGCAACCCATCATGCCCATTGTTCGAAGCCGCAAGGGCCGGATCCGGTGTGGAACGCGGCCAATTGCCGCAATCGACGCCTGTTCCGGGCCAGGGCGGAGCTGGCGGCCGTCAGTCATCAGCAGGATCACCTTTTGCAGACTTTTATTCGGGATATGGGGGGTGGGAACATGATGTTGCTTAAGGACGCGTCCGTGCCCATCATGATCCGCGGCCGCCATTGGGGTGGCCTGCGTCTGGGCTATAAATTATGACCGAGGGTGCCGACCAACGCGATCTGGCCGGTCTGGTACGTCGCTTCGCCGAACAGGCCGGTGGTTTGGGCATTCAGATCGTTGATGTTGCCGGTCATGTTGGCCAGGTCACCGAACGGCTTCACTCGCAGGACAGCTTATTGGGCGAAGTCCGCCAGCAGATGCTGGAGCTTGGTGAAGAGAATGTGCGGATTGCGGAGAGCGCCGCCGACAATGTAAAAATTTCGGCCGAGGCCAATGTCGAACTGGCGCAATCCCAGGCTAAGTTGCGTTCCTCCGTCGACTCGATTGAAGCCTTGGCCGGTTCCGTTGCCGATGGGCAGTCCTTGCTTGAGGGCTTGCGCAGGGCCTTAGGGGATGTGGTTCAGGTGGTTAGCGGGATCGATGCCATTGCCCGGCAGACCAATCTGCTGGCTTTAAATGCGACCATCGAAGCCGCCCGGGCCGGGGATGCTGGCAAGGGATTTGCCGTGGTTGCCAATGAAGTGAAGCTTCTGGCCAGCCAGACCAGTAAAGCGACGCGGGAGATCACCCAAACCATCGCGCAGCTGACCCAGCAGGCGCAGCGACTGATTGAACAAAGCAGCCGCAATACCGATCTGGCGCATGTCGTTGGGGATGCGACGGCTGTGATGGGCCAGGCCTTTCAGGCAGTCAGTTCAACGGTTACCCGTATGGCCGGCGAAAGCTCGAATATTTCGACGACCGCGTCCACCATCCAGGATCGCAGCCAAAGTCTGCTTAACGCGATTGCCACTTTATCCACGGGGGTTGGGCAATCCAGCAGTAATATGCAAGTCATCGATGCTCGCCTGAAGGATCTGCTGGATGCCGGCGAAAAGTTGATAACCCTGACTGTGGAATCCGGCATCCCGACCAAAGACACCCCCTTTGTAACGGAAGTTAGAACGCAGGCGGCGAAGATCGGAACATTGCTCGAGCAGGCGGTTGATCAGGGCGAGATCAGCATCGATGACTTACTCGATAAAAATTATATCAAGATCGATGGTTCGAACCCCGAGCAATTTACGACCCGCTATCTGCAGGTCTTTGATAAGGTCCTGATGCCCATCCTGGACGCGGTGATGGCTTTTGACAGTCGGGTGTTTTACTGCGTCCCTGTCGATCAGAATGGCTTTTTGCCCACCCATAACAGTAAGTCATCACAGCCCCCGGGGCCGGATCCTGTGTGGAATGCCGCCCATTGCCGCAACCGGCGCTTTTCCAGTGACCGGGTCGGTTTGACTGCGGGGCGAGCCAGTGCGCCCTTCACGGTGCAGACCTATCGGCGTGATCTTGGCGATGGCAATGTTACCCTGCTGATGGATGTTTCGGCACCGATCATCGTCAAGGGCCGCCATTGGGGCGGGCTCAGGCTCGGCTACCGGGCCGGCTAGCTCCCGCGATTTTCCTGATTTTTTGCGTGCGATGGCTGGGAATTTGTTGTATAGTCTTCCGTAACTATCATAAGGGTGTTGCGGGCGATGACCATCACGGGCATCACAGGATCTGACCAGACAGTAGCGACGACAGCAGCGTCTGCTTCGGCGTCGGCTGCCACGTCTGGGTCTTCGTCCTCTTCGGCGATTCCGTCCGTGAGTTCGGTCTATTATGCCAGCCCGGTGGTTACCTTTGATTCGGCCACGGGCGCCATCATTGAAGAATGGCGCGATAGCAAGACCGGGGCCGAATTGTATCAATCGCCGACCCAAGCTGCCTTGCTTTATGCTCATACCCAGGCTTTGGGGCGAGGTGAAGGGGCTTCATCGAAAGGGTCCGCCGCTTCCTTATCGACGGCGGCTCAGGCTTCGCTGCTCCCGGTGCCGCCCGCGGCCAGCGTTCCGGTCTCGTCCTCTGCGGGAAGCCGGGCCATTTACGGCTAGAGCCTTTTTCGATCAAACTGGATTGTAACTGCGATTGATCATCAGCGTGGGCATCGCTCCCTGCTTATTCTCCGGTTTTTAGCTGACTGACTTTGGTTTCGAGGCTTTGTAGAAGAGCCTCGATGCTGCCGCCGTTATTTTGTAAGACCGCGGCGAAGTCCTGGCGTTGCGTGACCGCCATGCTGGCGCTTTCGACAATAATATCGGTTACGCGCCAGCCACCCGATTCCTGCCGGACCTTCCAGCGCAGATGTACGGGGGCGGTTGCCTGTGGCCGGGACATTTCAGAAATGACGGTCCAGTCGCCCCCGTCTTTTTGTTCAGCGTCGAGGACTTTAAGGGATTCGCCCCGATAATCCTTGAATCGCTTGGACCAGCTGAGAACCGTCATATCTTCAAAAAGCTTGAGAAAGCGCGTTTGCTGCTCGGCCGTTGCGGCCTTCCAGTGGCGGGACAAAACAAAACGCCCAATTTCCGAAATATCAAAGGAATTGATAAAGAGCTTGCGGAAGCGTTCAGCCCGGGCCTGATCGGAAATATTTTTGTCTGCCGCCATATGGACGGCTTGCTCTGCCATGGTGCCGATGAACGCCCTGACCTCTTCGCCGGGGTCGGCCATCGCTGGCCGGCTTGCCAAGAGACAGCAGTACAAAATAACGATCCCGATTATTTTGCAGGGAAGGGTCATGTTTGGCCTTTTCAAGGGTTATGGTTTTGCTCTGTTTTTGGCATCAGCGGCATGAAGATAGCGGGAATATATTTCGCAAGAATTTCACCGCGAAGTTTAATTTGCAATGGATCCTTGTCGCAAGCGCCTTGACCGAT
This sequence comes from Rhodospirillaceae bacterium, assembly GCA_013349735.1. GTDB lineage: Bacteria > Pseudomonadota > Alphaproteobacteria > Rhodospirillales > Magnetospirillaceae > DUZF01. The sequence continues at coordinate 9,999 of DUZC01000017.1, read as the reverse complement.
CCCGGATTGCGGTTCGCCTCTTGTTGGCGTTCAAGAGCAGGCCTATAAGGTTAAGAAAGCGCGGGAGGAATTAAGACAATGTATGTGGTCACTGGCGGGGCCGGCTTCATCGGGTCCAATCTTGTGGCGGCTCTGGAAGAGCGCGATGATGGTCCGGTGGTGGTTTGTGATCGTTTGCGCAGTAACGAGAAATGGCGCAACATCGGGAAACGGGAATTGTCGGATATCGTCCATCCCGATCAGATTTTCGAGTTTCTTGAGGCCAATCAAAAAAGAATAAAAGCGATTTTTCATATGGGCGCCATTTCGGCGACCACGGAAACCAATGCCGATCTGATTATTACCAATAATTTCAATCTGTCCTTGGCCCTTTTTGCCTGGTGCACCCGGCATCAGGTGCGGATCATCTATGCCTCCTCGGCGGCCACTTATGGGGATGGCCTGCAGGGGTTTGACGATGATTTCAGTGTCGCTGGTCTGGCCCGGCTGCAGCCGTTGAATGCTTATGGTTGGAGCAAGCATCTGTTTGATCGCAGGCTGGCCCGCAAAGTCGCGGCACAAAAACCGATGCCGCCGCAATGGGTCGGATTGAAATTCTTCAACGTCTATGGACCCAATGAATATCACAAAGGGTCTCAGCAAAGCGTCGTCAGTCAGATCCATCCTCATGCCGTCGCCGGGGCTGCCGCCCATTTATTCAAATCCCACAACCCTGCCTATCCCGATGGCGGCCAGAAACGAGATTTTGTCTGGGTCGGTGATGCGGTGGATGTCATGCTGTGGCTGCTCGATCATCCCAAGGTCAACGGGCTGTTCAACCTGGGCACCGGAACGGCCCGCACTTTTCTTGACCTGGCGACGGCGATTTATCAGGCGGTCGGCAAGGATCCGCATATCAAATTTATTGATACGCCGGTTAGTATCCGCGACAAATATCAATATTTTACCGAGGCGAATATGGAGCGGCTGCGAGCGGCCGGCTATGACAAAGCCTTTACCACTTTAGAAACCGGGGTCACTTATTACGTGACCCGGTATCTCTCCCACAGCGATCGGTTTCGGTAACAAGCGAGCCATGGCGATTGCCTTTCCTGATCTTGATCCTGCGGCCATTCGGCTTGGCCCTTTGGTGATCCGTTGGTACGCCCTGGCCTATATCACCGGTCTGGTCGGCGGATGGAAATATGTGCGCTGGATGGTGGCAAAACCGCCTTTTGCCATGCAAGGCGAGCAGGTCGACGATTTCCTGGTCTGGGCGACTCTCGGGACGGTTCTGGGTGGCAGACTGGGATATGTCCTGTTTTACAAGCCTCTCTATTATCTCAGCGCGCCGGCCGATATTTTTGCCGTCTGGCAGGGCGGCATGTCCTTCCATGGTGGGGCGTTGGGTGTTTTTGCGGCCGTGTTTTTATTTGCCAGGCGACACCATATTGGCCTAGGAGCCATGGCCGATGCCATCGCCCCGGCGGCCCCGATTGGCCTTTTCTTCGGTCGCATCGCCAATTTTATCAATGGCGAGCTTTATGGCCGGGTCGCCCCCGACGATCTGCCCTGGGCAGTCATCTTTCCCGGCGGCGGGTCTTTGCCCCGGCATCCCAGCCAACTTTATGAGGCCGGCCTGGAAGGTCTGCTGCTTTTTGCTGTGCTTGGACTGGTCTGGCGGGTGGAAGCGCTGCGCTTGCGGACCGGTCTGCTGACGGGGGTCTTTCTGCTTGGCTATGGTCTGGCCCGGGTTATCGCTGAATTTTTTCGTCAGCCGGATGCCCATCTCGGATTCCTTTGGGGCGGGGCAACCATGGGCCAATTGCTGTCGCTGCCCTTTATTCTTGCCGGGGGAGTTGTGATCCTTAGGGCCAGCCGCGGACCATGACCGGGGAACTGGGGCGGTTAATATATCAGCAGATCCAAGCGCAGGGACCGTTATCGGTCGAAGAGTATATGGCGCTATGCCTCGGTCATCCCGAATGGGGCTATTATACCAGCCGCGATCCGTTCGGTGCCGCCGGTGATTTCGTGACCGCTCCTGAAATCAGTCAGATGTTCGGCGAATTGATTGGCTTTTGGGCCTGTGCGGTTTGGCAATCGATGGGGGCGCCGCCGCGATTGGTTCTGGCCGAGCTGGGGCCGGGGCGTGGCACGCTGATGGCGGACGCCCTGCGGGCCGCCGCGGTTGTCCCAGAATTTCGTCAGGCGATTGAGGTTATCCTGGTCGAGACCAGCCCGACCCTGCGGCGTTGCCAAAGAGACAGCCTGGCCGCTATCGAGGTGACTTGGCTCGATCAGGTCATGGATCTGCCGGACGGCCCCCTGCTGCTGATTGCCAACGAGTTCTTTGATGCTTTGCCGATTGCGCAATTTGTTCTGCGTGCCGATGGCTGGCGCCAGCGCAGGGTCGGTCTGGCCGGCGATGAACTGGGGTTCGTCGATGGTCCGATCCTTGCCCTGGACGCGCCACCCGCCGCCCCCGGGGATATTTTTGAAATCAACCCACAGGGCCGTCAGATCGCGAGTTGGATCGGTCGCCGCCTGTGCGATCAGGGTGGGGCGGCTCTAATCATCGATTATGGGCATCCCTTCACCGCCATCGGGGATACATTGCAAGCTGTTTTTCGGCATCAGCCGGTGTCCGTATTTCAAGAGCCGGGGGCTGTCGATCTGACCGCCCATCTGGATTTTCAGGCCTTGGCGGACGCGGCCCGACCGGCCCAGGCGACAACGGTGGTCACCCAGGGTGCCTTTCTGCGCGCGCTGGGGATTGAAATTCGTGCCGACCGTCTGATGAAATCTGCGCCAAAGCACGCAAATTCGGTTGCCAGTGCATGCCAACGCTTGATCGAACCGGCCGGAATGGGCAACCTGTTTAAAGTTATGGGTATGACCCATCCCGGGTTACCTTTGCCACCAGGATTCCCCTCTTGACCTTCACCGCTCCCGGAATGATCACCGTTTCCGCCCTGAATGGGGTGCAACGCATCCGCCATGCCTTTTTTACCCGCGAGGGAGGCGGCTCAGACGGCATTTATGCCTCGCTCAATTGCGGACTGGGTTCGGGCGATCAACCGGACAAAGTTGCGGCCAATCGCGCCCATGCCCTGGCTCAATTGGACCTGGGGCCAGAGGCGCTGGCCTGTGTTCACCAACAACACAGCAATCAGGTGGTGGTGGTCGGCGCGGACTGGGACGCTGCGGCACCGCCGGTTGCCGACGCCATGGTTACCACGCGCTCGGGCGTGGCTCTGGGGATTTTGACAGCCGATTGTGCCCCGGTTCTGCTGGTGGATCCCAGGGCCAATGTCATCGGGGCGGCCCATGCCGGCTGGCGCGGTGCGCTGGGCGGTATTTTGGACAATACGGTAGCCAAAATGGTCAGTCTGGGGGCCAAGCCCTCGCGCATTGTGGCGGCCGTCGGTCCCTGCATCGCTCAGCGTTCCTATGAAGTGGGGCCGGAATTCCCAGCCCCCTTTCTGGCTGAAGATGCCGAGAATCATTTCTTTTTTGTCGGCTCGAACCGGGCTGGCCATCACTTTTTCGATCTGCCCGGCTATGTGGCCCGAAGGCTGGCGAAAAATGGTGTCGCCGAGGTCGCTCGGACGCCCTGTGACACCTGTCGTGAGGAACAACGGTTTTTCAGCTATCGCCGCGCCCAGCTTAAAGGCGAGCCCGATTACGGGCGGGCGCTGTCAGTGATTGTGCTTGAGCGGTAAGGGTTCCGTTCTGATGGCGTTGCTCGGTCTGCTGTCGCTTGGCGGCTGTGGGCCGGTGCCACGCCCCTTCGCCCAGACGGCAGCGCCACCCTTGATCAGTGATCACGATGCCCTGCGACCGATCCAGGTCAAAGCGATCGATGGCATGCCCGGCTTGGCCGAACTGGTGGCGGCGGCTCTGGTCAAGGACGAACTGGCGGCGTCGGTTCAAGAGGGTGGCAATCGCTATCTGCAGTTGCGTGGCCAGGTCGAAGCCCCGTCCATCCTGCGCAGGCTGCGTTGGCAGTTGATGTCACCCGACGGCGAGGAATTGGGGCGTTTTCAGCAGTCCCTGGCGACGCGCAGCCTGGACCAAACTTATCAGCGCGAATTGGCCCAAGCCTGTGCGCGTCAGGTTGCACGCCTTTTGCGGGGCGAGGATGGTGGCCAGGAAGATTTGGAACGGCGACCTGCTATTCTGCTGATGCCCATCGAAATTATCGGTAAATTTGATGATAAGGCTCTGTTTCGGGCGATGCAGGACGCTTTGGCCAGCGTCGGACTGAAGCCGGTCGAGCAGGCCCCTTCCTATCGGCTGCAGGGTCGGTTGCGTGTGACGCGGCAAGAGGGGCCAAAGGATTTAGTCGAAGTAGACTGGCGGCTTCTGGATGGAGCGGGGCGCGAAATTGCCACCCTGTCGCAAGCCAGCCCGGTGTCCCATGAGCAACTGGACGGTTTGCCGGGGCCCCTGGCCCGCCAGATTGCCGGGGCCGGCGCTGAAGGGATCTTCGAGGCAATCCGACAATATCGTGCCTCTCCATAGTTTACAGGGCGGGGCTCGACTGTTACAGTCCGGCCCGCCCTTGAGACGGCCAAGTTTCGATTTCCTTTTATTCCGGCAGACCAGCAGGGTAACGCAATGAAGATCCTCGCCTGCAACAGCAATCGTCCGCTCGCCGAGGCCATTGCCAGCTATCTAAATCTTGCTTTGACTTCGGCTAGTATTCGTCGCTTCTCGGATATGGAAGTCTTTGTCGAGATCCACGAAAATGTACGCGGCGAAGATGTCTTCGTGGTGCAGTCCACCAGTTTTCCCGCCAATGACAATCTGATGGAGCTTCTGGTTACGCTCGACGCGCTGCGCCGGGGGTCGGCCCGAAGGATCACCGCGGTTGTTCCCTATTTCGGCTATGCCAGGCAGGACCGCAAATCGGGGCCAAGAACCCCGATCTCAGCCAAGCTGGTCGCCAATTTGATTACGACCGCCGGGGCGGATCGGGTGGTGACCTTGGATTTGCATTCAGGGCAGATCCAGGGCTTCTTTGATATCCCGCTGGACAATCTCTATGCGGCTCCGGTCTTTACCAATGACATCAAGAACCGTTTCGCCGGCGATCATCTGATGATTGTTTCGCCCGATGTCGGGGGGGTGGTCCGGGCGCGAATTATTGCCAGGCGGCTGGATGCGGATCTGGCCATTATCGACAAGCGCCGGGAACGGGCTGGGGTCTCGGAAGTGATGAATATCATCGGGGATGTCCGCGGTCGGCGCTGCATTCTGGTGGATGATATTGTTGATTCCGCGGGAACCCTGTGCAATGCCGCTGAAGCCTTGATGAAGGCAGGGGCCACCTCGGTATCGGCCTATGTCACCCATGGGGTTCTGTCTGGTGGTGCCGTGGCCCGGGTGATCGCATCGCCCTTGGAAAGTCTGATCACCACCGACTCTATTCAGGCCACCGACGCGGTCAAGCTGGCCCATAACATTCGTCCCCTGACCATCGCTCCTTTGATGGCCGAAAGCATCCAGCGGATCAGCGAAGAGCGTTCGGTTTCAAGCCTGTTTGACTGATCTCCGGACGAGAGGGTTGAATTTACCGAGATCGGGGTGTAAACACTTGCCCTTTCCGGCGTTGGCACCCCTGGAGGCAGCGCCTTTTTGTTTCGGAGAGATCAATCATGAGCGAAGTCACCACCATCGACGTCGCGGCGCGTGATCGGGCTGGAAAGGGGGCCGCCCGGGCCATCCGTCGTCAGGGACTGGTTCCCGGCGTTATTTACGGCAATAAGCAGCCCCCCGTTGCCATCAGCGTCAATCCCCGTCGCTTATGGGCGGAAATGAATCGCCCTGGCTTTCTGACCCGCCTCTTCAGTCTTTCGGTGAATGGGAAAGCAGAACAGGTGTTGTGTCGCGATGTGCAGCGTCATCCTGTAAGCGACCAACCGGTCCATGTCGACTTTCTTCGGGTCAGCGCCGAGTCCAAGGTGCATGTGCATGTTCCGGTGCATTTCATCAATCAGGAAAAATCGCCGGGCCTGAAGCGCGGCGGTGTGCTGAATGTGGTGTTGCACGAATTGGAAGTGATTGCGTCCGTGGACTCCATTCCCAGCGCGCTCACGGTGGATCTGACGGGCCTGGAAATCGGGACATCGATCCATTTGTCCAGTCTGGCTTTACCGGCCAATGTCACGGCCGTGGTCCATGAGAAGAACCCGACCGTCGCGACGATCGCGGCGCCCACGGTGGCCCAGGCTGCCGACGCCACGGCCGCGGCCGGACCTGAAGCCGCATCGAGCTAAGCCTGATGCGCCTGTTGGTGGGATTGGGCAATCCCGGTGCCGCCTATATGCGGAACCGACATAATATCGGAGCCATGGCGGCGGACGAAATCGTCCGCCGCCATCGTTTTTCGCCTTGGCGGGCCAAGTTTCAAGGCTTGTACAGCGAAGGTCTGCTCGCTGGCCAAAAGCTGGTGCTGCTGAAACCGGAAACCTTCATGAATTTGTCAGGACAGTCGGTGGCCGCGGCCTGCCGTTATCTGCAAATTGAGCCGGCGGACCTCGTCGTCTTGCATGATGATCTTGATTTGGCTCCGGGGAAGGTCCGAATCAAACAAGGGGGCGGCGCCGGCGGCCATAATGGTCTGCGCAGTATTGATGCCCATTTTGGCAATGACTATTGGCGCATTCGCCTGGGGATTGGTCATCCCGGCCATAAGGATCTGGTGACCCCCTGGGTTCTTGGCAATTTCGCCAAATCAGACGCGCAATGGCTGGACCCCTTGCTGGAAGCGCTGGCTGAAAATATGGCGCATTTTCTGGCGGGGGATGCCCCGCTTTTTCTGACCCGGCTGGCACAAGCGGGGCCGGTTGACTTGTCCAAAACGCAAGATTACAGCGGAGACTCCTGATGGGTTTTAATTGCGGCATTGTCGGCCTGCCCAATGTTGGCAAATCGACCCTGTTCAACGCCTTAACTTCGACGGCGGCCGCGGAAGCGGCCAATTATCCCTTTTGCACGATTGAGCCCAATGTGGGCCGTGTGGCACTGCCGGATCCCCGCCTGGTAAAATTGGCGGAAATCGGCAAATCGGCGAAGATCATTCCAACCCAGCTGGAATTTGTCGATATCGCGGGTCTGGTGCGCGGGGCCAGCCGTGGTGAAGGGCTGGGCAATCAGTTTCTGGCCAATATCCGCGAGGTGGATGCCATCGTCCATGTCCTGCGCTGTTTTGAAGATCCGGATGTCACCCATGTCGAGGGCGGGGTGGATCCCTTGCGCGATGCCGAGACCATTGAAACGGAATTGATGCTGTCGGATCTCGACAGTCTTGAACGTCGGGTGGCGGCGGCAGGAAAAAAGGCTAAGGGTGGCGATAAAGAGGCGAAAGCGCAGCTAGAGGTGATGGAACCGGTGTTGGCGGCGCTGCAGGCGGGCCGTCCGGCCCGTTCCGTGTCCTTTGACAGTGACGGCATGACCCTGTTGCGAACCCTGGGGCTGCTCAGTTCAAAGCCGGTGCTGTTCGTTTCCAATGTTGACGAGGCTTCGGCGGCCTCGGGCAATGCTTTGTCGGCCAAAGTGGCGGCGCTTGCCACCAAGGAAGGCGCCGCCCATGCCGTGATTTCGGCGGCGATCGAGGCCGAAGTCGCCGGACTCGGCGATGAGGCGGACAAGAAAGATTTTCTGACCAGCCTGGGGCTTGAGGAAGCGGGGCTGGCCCGCGTGATCCGTGCCGGCCATCAATTGTTGGACCTGATCACCTTTTTTACGGTCGGCCCCAAGGAGGCCCGCGCCTGGACCTTGCAGAAAGGAAAGAAGGCGCCGCAGGCCGCCGGCGTTATTCATACCGATTTCGAAAGAGGCTTCATTCGCGCGGAAACCATCGCATTCGCCGATTTTATCGCTTTGGGGGGTGAGGCCGGCGCCAAAGAAGCGGGGAAGATGCGGCTCGAGGGCAAGGACTATCTGGTCCAGGACGGTGACATCTTCCATTTCCTGTTTAACGTTTAGAGCGGATTGGTTTTCTGAGGGCTTCGCAGGTGCAGCAAAGAGGATTTGCGTAGCCAGCAAAATCGGGTAAACAAGGCGCGCCAAGCGGTGTTGTCGCTCAATTTGACGGAAGGACGCCGAGAATGAAACATGTCTCCTTTGCGGGTCGCCTCGTAGTCGTTGGTTTTGGCAGTATCGGCCAAGGGGTTTTGCCGCTTATTCTGCGTTATATTGATGTCGACCCGGCGAAAATCACCATCGTCACTGCTGAAGATCGGGGGGCGTCCGAAGCCAGCGCTTATGGTATCCGCTTCATCCGTCAGGCCCTGACCCGCGAGAATTATAGCGAAATTCTCGACCCGCTTTTGGCTGCCGGTGATTTTTTGCTGAATGTTTCGGTGGATGTTTCTTCCCTTGCCCTGATCGAATATTGCCGGGGCAATGGTGTGATTTACCTGGATACCTGCATCGAGCCTTGGGTCGGCGGCTATACCGATACCTCCCTGACCCCGTCACAACGCTCGAACTATGCCTATCGCGAGGCGGCCTTGAAGTTGAAGACGCGGACCGGCCCGACCGCGGTCATCACCCATGGCGCCAATCCCGGCCTGGTTTCGCATCTGGTCAAGCGGGCCATGCTGAACATCGCCGAGGATACCGGGCTTGACGTCAGCCGACCCACGGATCGTCAGGAATGGGCGGCTTTGGCGGAACGTCTATCGATCAAGGTCATTCACATTGCCGAGCGGGATACCCAGGTTGCCGTGCATGCCAAGGCGGTTGACGAATTCGTCAATACCTGGTCGATCGAAGGGTTCGTCGGCGAAGGCTGTCAACCGGCTGAATTGGGCTGGGGCAGCCATGAGAAAGAGTTGCCGTCTGACGGCCGGCATCATGATTTCGGCTGCGATGCGGCCATCTATCTGATGCGTCCGGGGGCCAGCATGCGGGTCCGCAGTTGGACACCGCTGGAAGGGCCTTTTCATGCCTTTCTTATTACCCATGGCGAATCCATTTCCCTCTCGGATTACTATACCGTGCGGCGGGAGGGGCGCGTGGCCTATCGTCCGACCGCTCATTATGCTTATCATCCCTGCGATGACGCGGTGTTGTCGCTCCATGAACTGGCCGGCAAGAATTGGCGGATGCAAAGCCGCAAACGCCTGATGATGAACGAGATCGTCTCGGGGGTTGACGAGCTGGGCGTTCTGCTCATGGGCCATGCCAAGGGAGCCTATTGGTTCGGCTCACGGCTGAGCATCGACGAGGCCCGTCAATTGGTGCCTTACAACAATGCCACCAGTCTGCAGGTTACCGTTTCCGTGCTGGCTGGGATGGTCTGGGCCATTGAAAACCCGCAATCCGGCATGGTCGAACCCGAAGAGTTGGATTTCGAGCGTATCTTGGAGCTTTGCCGCCCCTATCTCGGGAAATTGGTCGGGGCCTATTCAGACTGGTCGCCGCTGCAAGGGCGTGGCCAGCTGTTTCCGGAAGATTTGGACCGGGAAGATCCCTGGCAGTTCAAAAATTTCCGCGTGGTTTAGAGGTTTTCGCATTTTGACTGAATCAAAAAGCTGAAAAACTCTTAAGCCAGAGCAGCGCTTTTCGATCAAATTGGATCGCTCTGTTGTCTGTTGGGGGGTGCCGAGCTACAGATTGGCCGTCCGTTGGCGTCTGCCATCGCGTCGTCCAGAAAATCTGCCAACTCCAAGTCCGTGCTGTCGGCAAGTGCCGCAATCTGTGATTGCCGCTTGCATTCCTCGGCAAATCCTGGCCGACGAATGTCTGGCACCCAGATCTGAAGTGGGTGCAAGCCAGATGCCCTCAGACCGTCACGGTGTTGCTTAACCCGTCGTGAAACACTGGTTGCCATGGCGGCCCCTCTGTTACACCTACCATAAAGTGCGTTCCATGCGCGTGCAAGGCGGCTTCAACGGTTTAGCGCCGGGGATAAAGGCTCTGCAATCCGGCCTTGCTGGCTGAGCAAATTCCGCGTTCGGTGATCAGCCCGGTAATCAGCCGGGCGGGGGTGACATCGAAACCATA
>DUZC01000016.1 GCA_013349735.1 Rhodospirillaceae bacterium | reverse complement strand
TGCGTCTGCCCAAGGATCCGGCCTGCCCGCTTTGCGGCGATAAGCCCCGTATCCGTGATTTATCGGGCCATCGGGTCAGAACTCATGACTGTCGTTAAGCCTCCTGTCACCTTGGTGGTCCTGGCCGGCCGCTATGACCGCGTGCATTACGCTTTGGCGATGGCGGCGGCGGCCTTGGCTATTAATCAGCCGGTGACCCTGTTTTTTACCATGGGGGGGGTGCGGGCCTTGCTGGCCGACGATGAGGGCGGTCCCGGCTGGCGCCATTTATTGGCGGGCGAGGAGGGGCAGCCGCCCCTGCTGGCCGATCAAGCTTTGCGGCAAAAGGGTGTCGGTGGTTTTGAGGAATTGCTCGAGGCGGTGGTGGGGCTGGGTGGGAAGGTCATGGTCTGCGAAATGGGCTTAAGGGCCATGGGTCTGGCGGTTACCCAGCTCAGGCCGGATGTGCCGGTGGTCCCGGGCGGTCTGGTCAGTTTGCTGACCGATTGCGGGACGCCCAATGGGCTTTGCGTCATTTAATCTGATGCAGGCCCAGCGTCACCGGGCCGGGCTGGCCATCGCCGATGGGCTTGCCGTCAACCATGACCAAGGCGCGGGCCCCATTGGCGTTGGTTAAAAAAGCCTCGCTGGCGCGGCCAAGGTCGCCGGGGTCCAGCGGCTGAATTTTAGCCCCCAGGCGGTCGATGATCTCGGCGCGCATGACGCCGGGCAGGGCGCCCTCTTCAATCGGGGGCGTCAGGACCGTGCCATCGATAACCAGAAACAAATTGGCGACGGTCGATTCACTGAGTCGCCCTTGGCTGTTCAGCAACAAGGCTTCATCGGCCTCATTTTGATCCGCTTCCCGGCGGGCCAGCACATTATCCAGATAATTAAGCGTCTTAAAGCGGGCCAGCGGCGAGAACTCATTGCGTCGGGTGCATCGGGCGATAATGGCGCGGGCCGGCGGGGCGGGTGGGGCTGCCGGGGCCGCCAGGATCAGCAAAGTTGGTCGCATCACGGCCGGAATGGCCAGGCCGCGGGGGGCGGGGCCCCGGCTTAAGGTCAGGCGCAACAGTCCCGCCTGCACCGCATTGGCGGTTATTACCGCCGTCATCGCGGCGGTCAGAACGGCCGGAGCGAAGGGCAGGGGAATGGCCAGGGCATCGGCCCCAGCCTGCAGGCGGCGCAGATGGGCGGCAAGGCGCAATGGCTGCCCCTCGCAGACTTTAAGCGATTCGAAAAGCCCATCCCCCAAGGTAAAACCCCGGTCGGTGGGGTCGATGCGGGCTTCGCTTGCGTCGATCAATTGGCCATTGAGCCACAATTTCATGGCATTCCTTCCAGACTGGCCAGCATCGCTTTGGCCTTAATCAGGGTTTCCTCATATTCAGCGGCGGGATCCGAGTCCGCGGTAATGCCGCCGCCGGCCTGGGCGACAATGCGCTGATCGGTCATGACCATGGTCCGAATGGCTATATTGCTGTCCATCGCGCCATCAAAGCCGATCCAGCCCAGCGATCCGGTATAGGCCCCCCGCCGCAGCGGTTCCAGCTCGGCGATGATTTCCATGGCGCGCAATTTTGGCGCGCCGGTGATGGAACCGCCCGGAAAGGCCGCGCTAAGAAGATCAATAGGGCCCAGCCCGGCAGCCAGCTGCCCGGTGACCACGGAAACCAGATGGTGCACCGTCGGATGGCGCTCGAGGGTGCAGAGCGCGGGAACCTTGACGCTGCCCGGCCGACAGACCCTGGATAAATCATTGCGCATCAGATCGACGATCATCAGATTCTCGGCGCGGTCCTTGGCGGCGCTGCAAAGCGCCAAACCCAGCTGATGATCCTGTTCTGCCGTGAGGCCACGCCCTCGGGTCCCCTTGATCGGTCTGCTTTCCACTTGGCCATCCGGGGTCAGCTTTAAAAACCGCTCGGGGGAGGCCGACAAAACAGCCGAGGAACCCAAGGCCAGATAGGCGCCAAAGGGTGCGGGCGTCAGCTGGCGCAGCCGGCGGTACAACATCAGAGAGGTCAGGTTTTTCGGGCGCGCCGCGGAAAAGCGCTGCGACAGATTGGCCTGGAAGATATCGCCTGCAAAAATATAGTCGATAACCCTGCGGGCCTGGCGGTGATACTGTTCGACCGTCCAATCCGCGCTGAATTTGGCGGTGCTTGTCCAGTCGAGCGGGGGCAAGGGTGGCGCGCTTTCGGCAATTTTCGCCAAATCGGCGGCAAGCCCGGCCTCGCCTAGCGCAAAGGCTTTGCCCTCGCTATGGTCCCAGGCCAAAACGGCATCAAACAGGCCGATCGCCATGTCGGGCAGTCCAAGCGCGTCAGGCTGGTGGCGGGGCAAGCGTTCCAGGTGATGGGCCAGATCATAGCCCAGCAAACCGGCGGCACCCCCTTGGAAGGGGGGCAGACCCGGCTGGGCGGGCCGCCGGGGGCCAAGCGCCTGGGCCAGGCGGGCGAAGGGCTTGCTGTCGTCCCAGGCGGTGGCCGTCAGGATGGTCCTGGGTCGGACACAGAGATAGCTGTAACGCCCTCCACTCTCCAGCAACAGGGCAAAGGGGTCGTCGGCAAAGGCGGCCAGGACGGCGACCGGGTCGGCCGCAGCCAGGGGAATGACCGCCTTTGGCGCGGAGATCACAGCATGCTGGCGAGAACGCGATCCGGAGGGCTGTGGCCGTCGATATGGGTCTTGATATTGATCAACACCTTTTCGCCCATGTCGGTGCGGCCTTCGATGGTGGCCGAGCCCAAATGCGGCAGCAGGACAACACTGTCCAATTCCAGCAGTTTGGGATTGACCGCCGGTTCATGCTCGAACACGTCAAGGCCGGCGCCGGCGATTTCCCGCTTTTGCAGCATGCGGGTCAAAGCATTTTCGTCGATCAGTTCCCCGCGCGAGGTGTTCACCACATAGGAGTGGGGTTGCAGCAGCTTCAGCCGCCGGGCCGACAGCAAATGATAGGTGGCCGGCGTATGCGGGCAATGCACCGAGATCACATCCATGCGGGCCAGCATCTGATCCAGGCTTTCCCAATAGGTCGCTTCCAATTCCGCTTCAATCTCGGGATGGACGCGGCGCCGGTTGTGATAATGGATCGACAAGCCAAAACCCTTGGCGCGCCGTGCGACAGCCTGGCCAATGCGGCCCATGCCAATGATCCCCAGGCGTTTGCCCCAAATGCGATGGCCCATCATGAAAGTCGGGCCCCAGCCACCCCAGCGGCCGGCGCGGACCAGCCGTTCGCCTTCGGCCAGACGACGCGGCACCGCCAGAATCAGAGCCATGGTCATGTCGGCGGTGTCTTCGGTCAGAACGTCCGGCGTATTGGTGACCGTGATGCCGCGCTGGCGGGCCGAGGCAAGATCAATATGGTCAACGCCGGCCCCGAAATTGGCAATCAGGCGCAGATTGCTGCCGGCCTGCGCCAGGATGCCGGCATCGACCCGGTCGGTGACGGTGGGGACCAGGACATCGGCCTGTTTGACGGCTTCGGTCAATTCAGCCTTGGTCATGGGATGGTCATCGATATTGAGCCGAGCGTCAAACAGCTCCATCATCCGAGTCTCGATGGCGTCGGGCAGCTTTCGGGTAACGATGACCAAAGGCTTTTTCGGTGCCATCGCAACTTCTCCACATCTTGGACCAATTGATTTGTGACAGGCTGTAGCAAGCCGCACCGCTCTTGTCTAGCCTGGATTTCTTACAGTGTCACAAACGCAACCGATGCGATCGAGCAGGATGGATTGGGGCAGTGTGGATATCCCGATCCATGTTAAGGTCAAAGGGACTGCGTCGCTTGACCGAAGGCTTCGGGACTGGCAATAAAAATTTATTGAACTCTTCTCAGGATACAGACTTTGCGATCGAGCTGGTGCGTTTGTCTTTTCGGTGCGGCACTTTCTTTGGCCACGACTTTTTATTCTGAAGGTCTCGCGGCGGCTGAAAGCAGTGGCCTGCCTTTGCCGCGCTTTGTTTCCTTGCGCTCCGACGAGGTCAATTTGCGGACCGGGCCCGGCGTTCGCTATCCGGTCGATTGGATCTATACGCGCCGGGATTTGCCGGTTGAAGTCATTGCCGAGTTTGAAACCTGGCGCAAAATCAGGGACTGGCAGGGAACCGAAGGATGGGTTCATCAAAGCATGCTGTCCGCCCGGCGCATGGTGGTCATTACCGGTGCGCAGCGCCGTTTGCGGGCCGAGCCGGATGAAAAGGCCCCCTCGCTGGCCTTGCTGGATCCCAATGTTGTCGGCCGTCTGCTGGGCTGTCCGAGGGCGCGGGCCTATTGCAAACTGGATATCGACAATATTCAGGGTTGGATAAAACGCGAAGAGTTCTGGGGGGTTTATTCCGGCGAATATATTGAATAAGCCCTCAGTCGGGGATGGCGCTGAGAACCGGACGGTCCTCGTTATCCTCGCTCAGGATGGCCAGGGTTTGTAAATAGTCCTCCCAATTTTCCAGGAATTCCGACAAAGCCAACTGGGCGCAATCAACGACGCTGCGATCCAGCTTCTCAGCCATGCATTCCAGACGTTGGTTGATTTCTGGCGAAAGGGATAAAACGAGTTCGCGCACGGTAAGAATTTGCCTTTCACCCGACCGGGTCCGACCAAAACGGCCTTAATATAGCCGTAATGCGCGGTTAAGGCTATCTGTGTCCCAATGGAACTCCTGAACAGGTTCGTGATATAAGCCCGCCTATGCCGCCCCCTTCGTCCAGCCAGACCCTGTCCGGTCTTCGGCTTTTGCCGGAAGACCGCCTTGCCCTGTCCGTCCAGGTCGGACGGCCGTCGCCGGCGCGCGCCGCCGCTGCGGAAAAGCCCCCGACCACCGTCTCACCGCCGCCGCCGCCACCGCCGCGCAGACCGCCATCGCGTCGCCGGTCTTCCGGCGGGGGGGGGCGGGGGCCATGGCGGACCGTTTTCTCCTGGGGCCTGACGGCGCTGATCTGGTTTGGCATCGGTCTTGGCGGTGTGATTGCCTATTATGGCTATGATCTGCCCGATCTTGACAGTTTGACCGCGACCTTACGCAAGCCCAGCATCACCTTGCTGTCCACCGATGGTCAGACCATCGCGGCCTATGGCGATGTCTATGGCGAGGCCGTGGTGCTCAAGGATATTCCTTCCAGTTTGCCCGGGGCGGTGATTGCTACCGAAGACCGTCACTTCTACAGCCATTTTGGTCTTGATCTGATCGGCCTGGCGCGCGCCGCCCTGGTCAATCTCCGGGCCGGCCATGTGGTACAGGGTGGCTCAACAATAACCCAGCAATTGGCCAAGAACCTGTTTCTGACCTCCGAGCGCAGCTTAAAGCGTAAGGTTCAGGAATTGCTGATGGCCTTGTGGCTCGAGCGTAAATTCACCAAAGAGCAGATTCTGACGCTTTATTTGAATCGCGTTTATCTGGGCTCTGGCAGTTGGGGCGTCGACGCTGCGGCCAAGCGCTATTTCAATCAGCCGGCTCGAACGCTTAATCTTTATCAATCGGCCTTGTTGGCTGGATTGTTGAAAGCGCCATCGCGCTATAACCCGCAAAATGATCGCGAACTGTCGGCGAAACGGACCGCTCAGGTGCTGGCCAATATGGTGGCGGCGGGCATGATCAGTCAGGCCGAGGCCGATCAGGCCATGCAAAGCGGTCCCAAAACGGTCAAACAGATTTCCCATACCGGCCGCTATTTTGCCGATTGGATCCATGATCAGGTTGAGCATTATGCCGGCGAAGACCGTGATATTGTCGTGCAAACCACGCTGGATTTGAACCTGCAGCGCAAGCTGGAAACGGAAATGGACGCGATCCTGTCCGGTCCCGGTGCGAAAGCGGGGGTGACCCAGGGGGCGATGGTGGTCTTGTCGCCGGACGGTGCGGTGCGGGCCATGGTTGGCGGCCGGGATTATGCGTCAAGCCAGTTCAACCGGGCTGTGCAAAGCTATCGACAGCCCGGCTCGTCCTTTAAGGCCTTTCTATATCTGGCGGCGGTCGAGGCCGGCTGGGACGAGGCCGACAGCATCGAAGACAGCCCGATCACCGCCGGAAAATATCATCCCGAGAATTATACCGGCAAATATGAAGGCATCATGACCCTGCGTCAGGCCTTGGCCAAATCAAGTAATGTGGCGGCCGTACGTTTGATCGAGGCGGTCGGGCCTAAAAAGGTGGCCAATGTTGCCAGACGGTTGGGGATAACCTCGGTCTTGCGGCCAGATGCTTCGCTGGCGCTGGGGACCAGCGAGGTTTCTCTTCTCGAATTGACCAGCGCCTATGCCAGCTTCGCCAATCATGGCAGCGGGGTGTTTGCCCACGGCTTTGCGTCCATCCAGGACAGTCGGGGCGAGATGATCTTTCAGCGCGAAGGCGGTGGCGCCGGGCGGGTGATCGAACCCCATGCCTTGGGGGAGATGCGCGATATGCTGCAAGCGGTGGTCGAAGACGGCACCGGCAAGGCTGCGGCCATCGATCGTCCGGTGGCGGGTAAGACCGGCACCACCCAGGATTACCGGGATGCCTGGTTCATCGGCTATTCGGCGGATTATGTCGGCGGTGTCTGGTTCGGTAATGATGATGGAACGCCGATGCATAAGATTACCGGTGGCGGCCTGCCCACCCGCCTTTGGCATAATGTCATGCTGGCTGCTCATAAAGGCTTGCCGGCGCGGCCCTTGCCCGGAGCCGAGGATGCCGCCCCCGAGTCCGAGCTTCAGCCCGGCGCGCCCGCCGACGAATCCCCGGAAAGCATCTGGAATGGATTGGTCAGAATGTTGGGGGGTTAACCAATACGACACAAAGCCTTATCGACGGTCATTTCTGTCGTGTAAAGTGCTTTGCGCTCGTCTCTTGATCTCGTCAAAGTCAATGGCGTCTCCGCCACTGCGCCTTCAGAAAAATCCAACTATTTCTTTAGGTTAGAGGCAGATCCGAATCAAGAATGAATCTCGTAAAAATAGAATATAAAAAACAAACACAAACAGTCATTGCATTGTTTCAGAAAAAGGCTTAAAAAACCAACCGTCGAAATGCACGCAATGATAGCGTTTTATAATTTATATATGCCCTTAAAAGGGAATTTTTTGACTCGAGGTTTTCGGCCAAGAAGTCAAAAGGATTTAAGAAGAGAAATTAGGGCGGGGCTGTACAATGAAATATATTAATATTCCAGATGGTATTGAAAAAAGCATACCGTTCATTATTGAGGATAGGCACTGTATCTCTCGCCTTGATGAAGGTCTTCCAACTGTATTGGCAACATTTGTCATTGTTGAATGGATTGAAATTGTATCAGCCCTAATATTATTTGATTATATAGATAGCGAATGGCTAACCGTAGGGTCCAATATTAACATCGATCACTTGGCCATCGCAGTTCCAGGTCAAGTGTTAATGGTTGAAACAAAAATTGTTGAGCGTCATCGAGGAGATGTTTTGTTTAATGCGGTAGCATCTGTCGGAGCTAAAATTATAAGTCGAGCCACCCATAGGCGTACTCTAGTTCCAAGAAAAATAATTGATCGACAAATCTCCAAGGAGAAAGTCCTATGAACCTTGGATATCGTGAAATTAGAGATCGTTTTTATTCATTAGGTAATGATTTTCGCAATGATGTTTCAACATCAAGATTATCGGGACGGCTGCCAAAAAATTTATGGTTAGAACTATGTAAGGCCGGCTTATTTTCTGATGAAGATCTAACAAATAACTACGAAAGAATTCACTTTGTTGCGCCAGCTCTGGAGGGGTTGTGCCACGCAATTCAAGACGGAGGCGTCGCTATTTCCATTATTAGTCAGGTAGGTCTTTCTCTCCCTGCGCTAAAAGAGCATGGAACGTCAGACATACACAAAGAGTGTCTTGATGGGCTTTTGTCTGGATCGGAAATTATTGCATTTGCCATAACTGAAAAGCAGGGCGGATCAGACGCCTATGCGTTGCAAACGACAATTTACGACGACGGTGGGGATTATATCCTTCGTGGACATAAATGGAATATAACTAATATACCGGAAGCAGATTGGGTAATTGTTGTAGCGAGGCATTTCAACTCTAACAACCCACTTATAGTTCTTGTCAATACGGCCTGGAGCGGTGTGGAAGTTACATCGCCACATTCCCCGGTCGGCATGCGAAGCTCTCCGATTGGGTCTATTAAATTTTCTGATGTATTTATACCAAAAGAAGCAATTCTAGGACATCCTGCACAAGGAAAGTCTATTGTTAGAAAAGCATTCCTTCGAGAACGCATTCTTACACCATTCCCAATTATTGGCTGCATGGCTGGTTTGTGTGAACGTGCCGTTCTCTATTCTTGTCAGCGGCGTATATCTGGAACTCCAATAAGAAAGCATCAATATATTCAAAAAAGAATAACAGATGTTAAAATTAATTTAGAGTCAACTCGTGTTCTCGCATATGACGCATTAACAAAATATATTGATGGTGCTGAATCATCGTTAAACTCATCTGTCGCAAAACTATATGCAGCAAATGCCTTTCTTAACGCATCGGCAACAGTAATGAAAATCTTTGGTAGTCATGGGTATCAGGTTGACGATGAAATAGGACACATGGTTATGGATGCTGTTGGTGCCAGTATCGCCGGCGGAACAGAAGAGGTTCATAGAAAAGTGATATTCCAACAATTGCTTGCAGATACCATGAGGCAGGAGCGAAAACATAAAGCATCTTTACCTCCCGTGACGCTGGATGTTCCCCCCTGTCCAGTTAATTGATTTGCCTATGAGCTGTTCCATCAAACATAAAGGGTTGAAATGTTGTCTTCAGGTCGAGCAACGCCCTTTACCGGCAAGCGCACTGCTTCTCCGCAATAGGTTTTGTTTGTGGATTGGTCAGAATGTTGGGGGGTTAATGAGCTCGTGAACTGGGGGTGACGGATCAAGAACCATGGTCAATTTCTGACTATGGTTATTGACCTGGGGCGGATTTAAGCCGCTCTTCACCCACGCCCACTAGATATTGATTCACCACGAAGACACGAAGCACAGAAAGACATAACCCGGCTAGAGGCATCTTCTCTCCCTCAAGGTCAGAAAATACATTCAAAAACAAAAAGTTATGCCATTGGCGTACTCGATGGCTTCGTGTTCTCCGCGTCTTCGTGGTGCATCTCACTCTCTCCTTCTCACGCGAGATATAGTATGTGCGGGTGCCGCCAAGCTTGAATGGCTGAATAGAGCGGGTTAGAGCCTTGCCATTGGTTAACCAATGCGATGCAGTCCGGCCCCATGGCCTTTCAGCCAGTGCCGCGCGCGGACGGCGTCAGGGGTCAGGCGGTTCACCAACTGCCAGAAAGCCGATCCGTGGTTCATTTCCAGGCGATGGGCCAGTTCATGGGCCACCAGATAGCTCAGCACAAAGGGGGGGGCCAGGACCAGGCGCCAGGAAAAAGACAGATCCCCGCGGCGCGAGCAACTGCCCCAGCGGCTTTTGGTATCACGCACCGTGATCCGGCCCAGACTGACCCCCAGGATCAGGGCCAGGGCGCGCGCTTCTTCCTCGATTTGGGCTTTGGCCTGGGCCTTCAGCCAGTCGGTCAGGCGCCGCGTGAAATGTTCGGCCTTGCCTGAAACATGGATCACCCCGTCCCCCGGCCAGACGCCGCGTTTTGCTTCGGGCTGATGGGAGAGGCGATAATCTACGCCCCGAAAGGGAAGGATCGCGCCGTCCTTCAGGGAAATCGCCGGGGCCAGTTTGGCCTGTCGTTCGATCAGCCACTGGGCTTTCTCCTGGGCAAAGGCCAGAGCGGTTTTGACCGGTAAATGTGCCGGTATCACCAGCAGGGCCTGGCCGCTGATCGGGTCCAGGCGCAAAGAAACCGCTTTGGCCTTGCGGCTGCGCCGCAGGATCAGGGGAATGCCGGCAATGTCAGGAAGAGCGTTCAAGCGGGCCAATCGACGATATGGTTTTCCAAGGTCCAGGCGCGCTTCTCCGCGATGACCCGGCCCTTTACGGAAATGCCGGCATCCACCACCGTGGCCGGGTCGTCCGAGACTAGAGGATGCCACCAGGGCAGATCCTTGCCCTCGGACAGCAGCCGATAGGCGCAGGTCGAGGGCATCCAGGACAATTCGGCAATATTATCTGGCCGCAATTGCACACAGTCCGGGACATGACGCTGTCGCTGCGCATAATTGCGGCAGCGGCAGGTCTTCAGGTCCAGCAGCCGACAGGCCACATTGGTGTAGCAAAGTTCGCCGGTATCCTCGAATTGCAGTTTATGCAGGCAGCAGCGGCCGCAGCCGTCACATAGGGCTTCCCACTCTGACGGGCTCATTTCCAGAAGGCGCTTGGCTTTCCAGAAGGGCAGAGCCTTGTTGGTGGATGAAAGCTTGGACATTCGCAATAGGGCTCCTCGCTGCTCGTGTCCCGGTTCCGAAGTTCGTGTCATCGGCTAATTTCGAACTTCAGGATCGATCAGGACGCTAGGACCATGGCACAGTTAAACGCGATCGACCAGATGCACAAAAGAGCCCATCACCCGGTCCCGTCGTCGGCCCATCCCGCCCAAAGACCGTCCGGCGGCGTCTTCGGCCTGGAACAGGGGCGCTCCCGCACCTTCCTCGGTGATCGTGGCATAATGGAACTCGTGACCGCGGAAACGCGCTCTGAGCGGACCCAGGGGCGAGGTGTCCGCCTGTTCCACCTGGCGATAGCCAAGCTGCAACCGGCGCTTGGCAAAACTGGTGACCAGCGGCAACAAACCGGCCATGCCATGTCTGACGCCTTGGGCATCCTCCAACCCTTGGCCCAGGGTCATATAGCCACCGCATTCGCCGTAAATCCAGGCGCCGCCTGCCGCCGCCCGGCGTAAGCCCTCAAGGAAACAAGACGCGGAGGCCAGCCGCCCGGCCTGCAATTCGGGATAGCCGCCGGGCAGATAAATGGCATCGGCGCTGGCCGGCGGGGCCTGATCGGCCAAGGGCGAAAAAAAGGACAAGCTGGCGCCGGCCTGCTGCCAGCCCGCCAGCAGGCCGGCATAGCAAAATGCGAAAGCCTCGTCCCTGGCAATGGCAATGCACTGACCCAGCGGCGGGATGGGCCAATCGGGGCCGCCGGCCGGTGCCATGAGCCCGGGCCGGGCCAGGGCGATCAGCCTGTCCAGATCCACATGCCGCTCCACGATCGCCGCGGCTTCATCCATGCGGGCTTCCAGTTCCGGGGTTTCCAGGGCCTGGACCAGCCCAAGATGACGTTCCGGTAGGGCCAGGGCGGCATGACGCGGCAGCCAGCCCAGGATCGGCAGCTCCGGGCAGCACTGCGCCATCGCCCGTTCGACCATGGCCCGGTGCGCGGCGCTGCCCAGGCGGTTGAACAGGACGCCAGCCAGTGGGACATCCGGACGATAGCGCCGGAAGCCATCCACCAGCGCGGCGGCCGAGGCGGCTTGACCCTTCAAATCCACCAGCAAAAGAACCGGCCAGCCGGTCATGGCCGCCAGATCGGCGGTCGAGCCGCAGGGGCCGCCCTCGGGCAGGTCGGCACCATCGAACAGACCCATGACCCCTTCGGTGATGATCAACTCGGCCCGCTCCGACAGACTTGCCACCGCCCGCGCAATGGTGGCGTTGCGCATCGCCCAGCTATCCAGGTTAAGACAGCTGCCGCGACCGGCGGCCGCGTGAAAGGCCGGGTCAATATAGTCCGGACCAACTTTGGCCGAAGCCAGCGGAATGGCTCTGCTCTGCAAGGCCCGCAGCAAGCCCAGGGTGAAAATGGTCTTGCCGCTGCCCGAAGCCGGGGCGGCGATGATCAATCCCCTGGCGCTCATGAGCCCAGCTGCTTGCGGATAGCGGCGACAAGGCGGTCGGACGTCACCGAGGGGTCGAAATGCGTCACATAACGCCCTTTGCCATCCATCAGGTAAAGGATGGCGCTGTGATCAACGCTATAGGGTCCGTTTCCCTCCTCGACCTTGCGGGCATAGACCCGATAGGCTTGGCTGACCGCTTTGATCTGTTCGGGGCTGCCGGTTAAACCGATAATCGCTGGGGAAAAATTGGCCACATAGTCCGCCATCTTGGGCACCGTATCGCGTTCCGGATCGACGGTAATGAACAGGGGGGCCAGCTGATTTTGTTCAGAAGGCGTCAAACTTTCAACGGCTTGGGCAACAGTGGCCAAGGTGGTGGGGCAGACATCCGGACAAAAACTATAGCCGAAAAAGACCAGCATGATTTTGCCGCGATAATCGGCCTCGCTTACCTGACGTCCGGTATGGTCGACCAAAGTGAAAGCGCCGCCGATTTGCGTCCCGTCATTGGTCGCGACCATCAGCCTGGGCAGAATAGCCAGGGCGGCGGTGGCCAGCAGGCCGGCGATCAGGATAAGTCTCAGGAAAGGAGGTTTCATCGGTCAGACCAAATATTGCCAGGCCAGCAAAAGAAGCACGGCTGCGTTCAGCATCAACAAAAGCGGGGCATAGCGCAACAGCTGAGCACGCCAGCGGCTGCCGGCCAGATGGCCAAGCAGGCCGATCGCGAGCAGGCTTGGCAGCGTTCCCAGTGTAAAAGCGAGCATGGCCAGAGCCCCCAGGGCGGGCCGGCCCAGCGCGCTGGCAGCGGCCAGGGCGCCCCATAAAAGCCCACAAGGGATGAACCCCAATGCTACGCCCAGGCCATAGCCGCGCCAGCCGGTTGGCCGGGCAAACAGCGGTTGCGCCCAGCGTCCCAGGCTGCGGCTCCACCAGCCTTCCTGCTGGTTCGCTTGATCCCAGTGGCGCCGCCAGGCCGGGACGGCCATGGCCAGCATAAACAGCGCAGCCGTCACTAAAAGCGCGGCCGATAGCCAATGCAATGCGGACAGCTGTTTCAACCGGTCGCTTACCGCAGCGGCGACGGCCCCCAGCAAGGCGTAAGTGGTTGCTCGGCCAAAATGATAGGGGATCAGGGCGGCTCCGGTCAGCCGATGCCATTCCCGCATTGCGGTGGCCGGGGTTGTTTCAAGTCTGGCCGCCACCTGAGATAGGACAAAGGGGCCGCACATGCCGGCGCAATGGCTTATCCCGCCGGTCAGGCCGGCCAGCCAAAGACTGAAAAGCAGGCCGCCTTGACCGGAGGCAAGGACCCGGCATTGGTGCAGACCGGCTTTGAGCAGGATCAGGAGGGCGGTCGGCTCGTCCATTTAGGGGCCTTCAGTCTTTTTGCAGCGTTTTCGCCAGGCCGCCCAGCCAATCAAGATGCTGGCGCAAAGGGACCACGGGGCCGATGACCACCAGAGCCGGCGGTTCTATGGCCTCGCGGGCCGCCAGCGCGGCAATGTCCGACAGCGTGCCGACCAAAACCCGCTGCCGTTCGGTGGCGGCGCGCGAAATAACCGCCGCCGGTTCATCCGCCGGCCGTCCGGACTGGATCAATTGATCGGTGATGCGCTGGAGATTGCGCAAAGCCATATAAAAAACGATGACCGGCGCGGTTTTCGCCAGCGCTGACCAGTCCAGGCTATCCGGCACCTCACCCGAGGCATCGTGCCCGGTGACAAAGGTTATGGCGGAATTGGTTTCCCGGGATGTGGCCGGGATGCCGGCATAGGCCAACCCGCCGATTCCCGAGGTGACGCCGGGAACAATGCGGAAGGGGATCTGCGCCAAAGCCAGGGCCATCGCCTCCTCGGCACCGCGGCCAAAGACAAAGGGATCACCGCCTTTGAGCCGCAAAACCCGGCGCCCTTGCCGTGCCAGCAAGATCAGGCGCTCAGAGATGTCCGGCTGACGGATCGACGGCTTGCCGCCGCGTTTTCCGGCAAACTCGCAAAGGGTCGCGGGATGGGCCAGGGCCAGGATCCGGGGATCCACCAGGGCATCGTAAATGATGACATCGGCGTGGCGAAGCGCCTGCAAGGCCAGCAGGGATAACAGGCCGGGGTCGCCAGGACCGGCCCCCACCAGCCAGACATGGCCGGGCAAAAGTTCAGGCAAAGAAAACGGCAAGCGATCCATCGCCGGGGACTACACCGAATTTATCAGCCGGGCAAACGACTTTTCTTCGGCGCTTGTCGAACAGCATCGACAAGGCCTTGGCGGGATGGGTATGGTCCTGGCTGTTGGCAGGATTAAAAGGCACTCCATGAACGGGACGATGGGCTGATGGAAAAGCCGCTGCGCAAAGGCTGGACCACCGGGGCCTCGGCGGCGGCGGCGGCCAAGGCGGCCTGGTCGGCCCTGCTATCGGGCTGCTTTCCCGAGCGGGCGGAGATTGTCCTGCCGCAAGGCCAGACCCCGTCTTTTGCTCTCAGCCGCGCTGGCTTGGGCGAGGGCTGGGCCGAGGCCGGGGTGATCAAGGATGCCGGGGATGATCCCGATGTTACCCATGGGGCCGAGATCGTGGTGCGGGTGCAACGGGCGGCGCCCGGCGCCGGACTGTCTTTTCATGCCGGTCCCGGGGTTGGCCGGGTTACTTTGCCGGGCCTGCCTTTGGCCGTAGGCGAGCCGGCGATTAACCCCGGACCGCGCCGTCAGATTGCCGCCAATATGGAAAATTTGGGGGTCTCTCTCGACGCCAGGGTTACCATCTCCATCCCGGGGGGCGAGCGCCTGGCCCATCAGACCATGAATGCCCGTTTGGGCATTGTCGAAGGTCTGTCCATCCTGGGAACCACCGGTGTGGTTATTCCCTATAGCTGCGCCGCCTGGATCCATGCGATCCAGAGCGGGGTCGATGTGGCCCGGGCCTTGGGACTTGGCCATTTGGCCGGATGTACCGGCAAAACCTCGGAAGAAGCGGTCCAACGGCTGCATGGCTTGAACCCGCAATCGATGATCGATATGGGCGGCTTTGCCGGCGGCTTGCTGAAATATCTGCGCCGCCATCCGGTGCCCCGCCTGACCATTGGCGGCGGCTTTGCCAAATTGTCCAAATTGGCGGCCGGCCATCTCGATCTGCATTCCCAGGCGGCCACAATCGACAAAGACAGGCTGGCGCTTTTATTGGCCGAAGCCGGTGCGCCGGCCAAGACGGTTTTGGCCGCCAAGGAAGCCGGGTCAGCGGCTCTTATCCAGAAGATCGGGGAACCCTGGCGCCTTGCCGAACTTGTCGCTGCCCGCTCCCGCGAGGCGGTTATGGCCTGTCTTTCCGGCCATTGTGCCGTCGATGTGGTGGTGGTCGACCGCCAAGGGACGATCATCGGCCATGCGGGATAGAGTTCTCATTCTGGGCGGCACCGGCGAAGCGGCGGCCTTGGCCGGTCGGCTGCATCGCCAAGGGCTCCAGGTCATCACTTCGCTGGCCGGACGTCTGGCCCATCCGCCCGCTCTCGAGGGGGCGGTGCGCATTGGCGGGTTCGGCGGTGTCGCCGGGCTGGCAGACTTCCTGGTGACCGAGAAAATCAGCCGGGTGATTGATGCCACCCATCCCTTCGCCGCGACGATTTCCGCCCATGCCCGGGCGGTCTGCCGTCAGCTTGGTCTGCCGCTCGAACGCCTTGAGCGTCCCGTCTGGCCCAAACGCCCGGGTGATCGCTGGTTCTGGGCTACCGACATGGCGATGGCGGCGCGGATGGCACCAAAACTGGGGCGTCGCATTTTCCTGACGGTGGGGGCGGGGTCCTTGGTCGCTTTTACGAAATTTGGCGGCCCCTTTTATCTGATCCGCCTGATGGAGTCGCCGGCTGTGGATCGTCCGCTTTTTCCCCGTCAGGCGGTGCTGGTGGATGGCGGGCCTTTTCAATTGGCGGACGAAAAACGCCTCTTGCGTCATTTCGCCATCGATCTGCTGGTCAGCAAACAAAGCGGCGGCCCGGCGACTGCGGCTAAAATCACCGCCGCCCGCCAGTTGGGCATCCCGGTCCTGCTTATCCGTCGGCCTTGGGACGCAGCAGATGGCTGTGATCCGGGGCATAAAGCCGGCTGTCGCTGAA
>DUZC01000015.1 GCA_013349735.1 Rhodospirillaceae bacterium | reverse complement strand
TTTTAATTTGGATGTCGTCGGCATTGATCAGATATTCGGCGGTAACGCCAAAACGTCCAGACGCGACCTGCTTGATCGCAGAGCGCATGGAATCGCCATTGGCCAAGCGCTGGAATCGCTCGGCCTCTTCTCCGCCTTCGCCCGTATTGGACTTTCCGCCGATGCGATTCATGGCCACGGCCAAGGTGGTATGCGCTTCCCGGCTGATCGAACCGAAGCTCATAGCCCCCGTAGCGAACCGTTTGACAATTGACTGAACGGACTCGACCTCGTCCAGCGGCACGGGCGCACCGGCAGGTTTCAGGACAAACAGACCACGCAGGGTCATCAGCCGTTCGTTCTGTTCATCCACCAGCCGCGAAAATTCGCTGAAACGCTGACGGGAATTGCCGCGGACCGCATGCTGCAACGCGCCGATGGTCTCGGCCGTCCACATATGATCTTCACCGCGCAGGCGGTTGGCATATTCCCCGCCCACCTCAAGCATGTTGCGCAGCACGGGGGACCCACCATAGGCCGCCCGATGCCGTCTTAGCGACTCTTCACCAATCTCTAACGCACCCACGCCTTCGATCCGCGACGCCGTGCCTGGAAAATATTTTTCCAAGAACGGTGACGCCAGGCCAATCGCGTCAAAAATCTGTGCGCCACAATAGGATTGATAGGTCGAGATGCCCATTTTGGCCATGACCTTCAGGATGGCCTTGTCGATTCCTTTGATAAACCGCTTATGCAATTCATATTCGCTCAGCGGTTCACTCAGGGTGCCACGCATGGCATTCAGCGTCTCAAACGCCAAATAAGGATTAATGGCCTCGGCCCCATACCCCGCCAATAAGCAGAAATGATGGATTTCACGGGCTTCACCGGTTTCCAGAACCAGGCCAACCTCGGTGCGCTTTCCTTCGCGAATCAGATGATGGTGGACCGCCGCCGTCGCCAATAAGGCCGGAATGGGAATACGGTCCGGCCCGACCTGACGATCCGACAAGATCAGAATATTGACGCCTTCAGCAACCACGCGACTGACTTCACCAGCCAATCGCGCCAAAGCCGGTTCCATCCCCATCGCCCCATCGGCGGCTGGCCAGGTCATGTCCAAGGTCACCGACCGAAAAGCGTTATCGGCATGCTGGCTGATACCCCGGATCTTTTCCAGATCCTCATTGGTCAGGATCGGCTGCCGCACTTCAAGGCGCTTGCGGGTATTGTCCTGCGGACGACCCAGTAAGTTTGGCCTTGGCCCAATCAGGCTTACCAGGCTCATCACCGCTTCTTCGCGGATCGAGTCGATGGGAGGATTGGTGACCTGGGCAAAACACTGCTTAAAATAGGTATAGAGCAGCTTTGGCTTTGAGGACAGAACCGCCAGCGGGGTATCTGTGCCCATGCTGCCAACCGCTTCCTGGCCAGACACGGCCAAGGGGGTCAACAGGAACTTCAAATCCTCTTGGCTATAGCCAAAAGCCTGCTGGCGATCCAACAGGGTCGACGGGTCGCCAGCCACAGGACTGACTTTGGCAGGCAGGTCCTCGAGAACAATCTGGCTCTTGGCCAAAAGTTCCGCGTAAGGATGGGCCTTGGCAAGGCTGGCCTTGATTTCGGCATCATCAATGATGCGCCCCTGCTCCAGGTCAATGAGCAGCATCTTGCCCGGCTGGAGACGCCATTTTTTGACTATATTTTCTTCGGGAATAGGCAGAACGCCCATTTCCGAGGCCATGACGACATGACCGTCATTGGTGACAAGATAACGGGCCGGACGCAAACCATTGCGATCCAAAGTCGCCCCAATTTGACGACCATCGGTGAAGCAAATAGCCGCCGGACCATCCCAGGGCTCCATCAGTGCGGCGTGATATTCGTAAAAAGAACGCCGTTCCTCATCCATCAAGGGGTTGCCGGCCCAAGCTTCAGGAACCAGCATCATCATGGCATGGGCCAAGGAGTACCCGCCCTGAACCAACATTTCCAAGGCATTGTCAAAACAGGCGGAATCCGACTGCCCTTCCGGAATCAGTGGCCATAGCTTTTTCAGGTCTTCGCCCAGCAAATCCGACCGCATGGCATGGCGGCGCGCCGCCATCCAATTAAGATTGCCCCGCAGCGTGTTGATCTCGCCATTGTGGCAGATCATACGGAAAGGATGCGCCAGACTCCATTTCGGGAAGGTGTTGGTGGAAAAGCGCTGATGCACCAGCGCCAAAGCCGACACCAGTCGGGAATCCGACAGGTCATGGTAATAAGGCCCAACCTGATGGGCCAGCAACATACCCTTATAAATTAAGGTTCGCGAGGACAGGGACGGCACATAGAAATCCCGTCCTGCCGGGCCATGGGTGTCCGCAACACGATGGGTAATGACCTTGCGCACCACGAACAATTTGCGCTCGAAGTCGTCCTGACTGGCGGTTTCCGGACCGAAGCCAACAAAAACCTGACGGATTACCGGCTCAACGGCCCGAACACTGTCCCCCAGGATCGTGCTGTCCACCGGGACATCGCGCCAGCCCAGAACCACCAACCCTTCTTCGCCGATCACAGCGGCAACAATGGCTTCGACGGAAGCGCGGATCGCACCGTCCTTGGGCAGAAACATTATACCAACGCCATAGCGGCCCAATTCAGGCAGGCTGAAACCCAGCCTGGCCGCCTCTTCGCGCAGCAAAAGATCAGGCATCTGGATCAAAATACCGGCCCCGTCACCCGCCAAAGGGTCGGCCCCAACCGCCCCGCGATGATTGAGATTGATTAGAATCTCAAGCCCTTGGCGAACGATCTGGTGACTTTTTCGGTTTTTGATATTGACGACAAAGCCGACGCCACAGGCATCGTGTTCCTTAGCCGGATCGTAAAGCCCCTGCTTCTCAGGAAAGGAGAATGAATTCATCTGCTTGCCGTCTTTCCCTACTGCCAAACCTATTCGGCACCCTGTTGCAACAAACGCGTATAACAAAACCCATCGCCGAACACACGCAAAGAATGGCCCCCTTGCGACATTCGGTCCGTTTTACCGAGCGCGGCAAATTCCGCCAAAACCCAGCTCCGATCCAGGAGCTTCGACGTCCGTCACGGACGATGTCAGCGATCTACCTGATAATACTGACAATACCAATCAATAAAATGCGGCAAACCTACATCTATGCTGGTGGTCGGCGCGAAGCCAAAATCACCGCTGATCGCCGAAATATCAGCGAAGGTCTCTTTGACATCCCCGGGCTGCATCGGTTCAAAAATAATCTCGGCCTTTCGACCCAGAGCCTGTTCGATCAGAGCGATGAAGCGCATCAAAGGCTCCGAGCGATGATTGCCGATATTGTAAACCCGATAAGGCGGGGCGTCATCCTTGGGCGGCCCGTCGGTCACGGCCAGAACCCCGCTGACAATGTCGTCGATATAGGTGAAATCCCGGCTCATATCGCCCTGGTTGAAGACATGAATGGGCTCTCCGGCCAGAATGGCCTTGACGAACAGAAAGGCCGACATGTCCGGGCGTCCCCAAGGGCCGTAAACCGTAAAGAATCGGAGACCGGTGCTGGGGATCTGATAAAGATGGCTATAACAATGCGCCATCAGTTCGCCAGCCTTTTTGGTCGCGGCATAAAGGGAAATGGGGTGGTCAACCCGGTCTTCAACGGCAAAGGGCAGCTTGCTATTCGACCCATAGACCGAGGATGAACTGGCATAGACGAAATGGTCACAGGCTTTCAGCCGGCGCGCCAGTTCTAGCATGACCAGCTGACCCTCGACATTGGAACGGGTATAGGCATGCGGATTGGTCAAGGAATAACGGACACCGGCCTGGGCGGCCAGATGGATGATCCGTCGGATAGCCGGATGCTTGGTCGCGACCTTATCCATCGCCTCACGATCGGCGATGTCGGACCGGTAAAAGGTAAATCCGGGAAACGCCTTGAGCAAAGCCAGCCGGCTTTCCTTCAAGGCCGGGTCGTAATAATCATTGACGATGTCAACGCCCACCACCACCTGACCGCGTTCCAGCAGACGGCGGCAGGTATGAAAGCCGATAAAACCGGCTGCCCCAGTGACCAGATAGGCCACTACTCCATTCCCAAGGCGGTTTTATAAAGGGCGATCAGCTCGTCCTGTTCCCTGCGATCATGCGCTTCAATCCGCCGAATCGAAATGATCTTGCGCAGGATTTTTATGTCGAAACCGGTCGATTTTGCCTCGGCATAGACCTGTTTCAAATCCTCGCTCAAGGCCTTCTTCTCTTCCTCAAGCCGTTCGATCCGTTCGACATACTGCTTCAGCGCCTCGGCGGCAATTCCGCCGACTTTCTCGTTCGCGGTCGTTCCGTCAGGCATGCAGGCTCACCTTAATCCAGAGGGGGATGGTCTTGGCTGAACCATAGCCAGGAGCCCCCCCCCTATGCAAGAGCCGGCTTGCATCAAATAACGTGATCTGGGCATTGCCCTCGCCCACCGAATAGACCACCCTTACGCATCGAGCAGAGCGAAAGAATGCGATGATTGACCAGAATACGCGATTCCTCGTCTATTTAAGAAAAATGGAGGACCGGCCGGCCGGCCTGCGTCTGATCCATATTCACGTTTCCGAACTGCCGGCGATCAAAAAAAGCCGCGAAAATCTTTCCAAGGCGATCAGCGTCTTTGCTGATATCAAAAATAAATCTCTAGAATCTGAGATTTTTTTATTAAAGAACTTGGATATTATTTTTGTAGCAAGAGACATTAACAAAGATTTACTGGCAACATCTGGCGATTCTATTCGCAAAATATTTATTGGCAATATGGGGGTTACATTTAAAAACACCCATGGAGGCAAGGGGGAATTTTATACCCTCTTTGACCTTTCTTACGAATTAGGTAAAATTATGGCCTGGGCCGAATCCGCCGCGGGAATCGGCGAGGTCAATAGCGGGGGCGACAATGCGCCCAGCAAAGCGACGATTGACCTCAAACAATTAAATAAAATCAAAGAGGGTATACAGCGCATTGACATGGCATCTATATTATATAATCAGCCAGTCTACAATATTAAGGAGGATGGAAAAGCTTCTTTAATGTTCGAGGAAATGTATATTTCTGTCCAGCGCCTTGAAAGCCTATTCTGCCCAGGGGTTTCACTTACTCAGAACAAATGGCTTTTTAACGACCTTACGGAAGAACTGGATACCATCGTCCTGCGGCTCTTGGCCAATCCTGAAGAACGCGGCAACCGCAAGCGGATGAGCCTTAACGTTAACCTTTCTTCCTTGGCATCCAATAAATTTGTCACTTTTGACGCCGAGTTACCAATCGATAGCCGACAAGGCGTCGTGCTGGAAATCAATAAGACGGACGTCTTCGAAAACATGAATATTTACAATGAACTGGTGCCTTTTTTGAGACGCCGCGGCTACAAGATCCTGCTTGATGGATTGTCCTTTGAAAATGTTGCCGCCCTGGACTTTGATGGCATCATTTGTGATTTTGCGAAAATCTTTTGGTCCGGAGCACTTGCCGCCAATGATGACGTTTTGAACGAAAAGACCCGCGCCAAATTAAAGAACCGGAAAAATCCGCTGTTGGTTTTGGCGCGCTGCGATACGGCTCAAAGTTTGCGCTTTGCAAAGGAAATGGGAATAAAACTGGTGCAAGGGCGACTGGTAGATCACATGGTCAAGCGCAGCATTCCGTTCTAACCTCAGCATCCAATCCCAAAATTCGCCAAGCGTAGCAGATCACCTGATTCTCTATGAAATTCCATTCATCGTCTGAAAGCCCATTCTTCTGGGGATCCCGACGCATTTGCTGGTCAAAGACGGCGTAATATTGCGTCATCGCCCAAAATGCCGCCAATAGATGACGGCCATCGACCGGGCAGACTGTACCCTTGGCCACCCAGGCGTCAATCAACTGCGCTTTATCAGCCATCATGCGACGCAGCGCCTCCAGGACTTCCGAGCCAACAGCTGGCACGGCCCGGATGGTCATTTCCCCAAAAATCCTGGCCGCATCTGGACGATGGCGACAGAAATGCAGACTGTCCCGCAAAAAGCGCTCTATCCCCACCCTTGGTCCAGCCTCGGCGGAAAAAGCGGCAAAAATCTGCTGACAATCGCGAAAAATTTCATTGATAAGACTTTGATAGAGTTCTTCTTTCGAACTGAAGTAATAAAACAGGTTGGCCTTCGGCAATTTCGCTTTCTCAGCAATCGAAGCAACGGAAGCCCGCTCAAAACCTTCGCTGGCAAAAACACTTTCAGCGGCCTTAAGAATGCGCTCTTGGCGGTCTTTGCGAACGCGACCCTGGCGTGGCGGCACGGTCATCGATCCTCTCGGGGCTGGCCACGATGACGAAAATCCTCGGCGCATAAGCCAAACCGCCGTAATTTGTCGTAAAAGGTTTTCCGAGGAATCCCCAAAGCGTCGACCGTCGCTTTGACATTCCCCTGTTGCGCCGCCAATTCGGCCTCGATGATACTTTTCTCAAACAGATCAATCCGCTCTGGCAGGCTCATTTGGCCAGAGGGTGAGTCAAGCTCCAAACTGCCAGACAGTTCCTGAGACAAGCCCAGAACAAAGCGATCCGCTGCATTGCGCAATTCGCGAACATTGCCCGGCCAGGGTCTGGACATCAAATGCTGCATCATTTCCCGGCCAGCCTCAGGCGGCTGACGACTGTAGCGGGACGAAGCCTTCATAACAAAATGTTGAAAAAGCAAGGGAATATCTTCACGACGGGCCGACAAAGGAGGAATATCAATTAAGACAACATTGAGCCGATAGTAAAGATCAGCCCGAAATCGTCCTTCGTCGCTGGCCGCCTTTAAATCCGCTTTGGTAGCGGCTACCACCCGCAAATCCACGGGAACAGACTCATTGGACCCCAACGGCTCGATCACCCTTTCTTGAAGAACCCGCAGCAGCTTGACCTGAAGAGAAAGCGGCATGCTTTCAATTTCGTCCAAAAACAGGGTGCCCTTGCTGGCATATTCGATACGACCAATTCGACGCTTGCCGGCCCCGGTAAAGGCTCCCGCAGCATGGCCAAATAATTCACTTTCAAAAATGCTTTCCGGCATCGCCCCACAATTCAAGGCAACGAATTTATGCTGTCGGCGCTGACTTTGATGATGCAGGGCCCGAGCAACCATTTCCTTCCCACTGCCGGTTTCTCCCATGACCAATATATCAGCATCGGTCTCCGCCACCGCCGCAATCATCGTCCGCATCCGCTCAATCGTTGGGCTGCGACCGATGATGATGGTGTCCGCATCATTGGCCAAGGCCTCCCTGAGCTGACGATTTTCCATGACCAGCTGCCGCCGTTCCAGGGCCCGGCGAATGGTGTCGAGCAGAATTTCCGCGGGATAGGGCTTTTCAAGAAAATCATAAGCCCCCATACGGATCGCCCGGACCGCCATGGAAACATCGCCATGGCCGGTTACCAAAATGACCGGCAAATCAGGATCAACGGCCAAGGCCTTTTGCAGCAGGGAAAACCCATCCATTCCGGGCATGCGGACGTCCGTCACCAAGGCACCGCAGCTGCGATCGATGGATTTCAGCGCCTTTTCGCCGCTTTCACAGCTGGCCACATTATATCCCGCCAACTCAAGAGTCTGGCTGGCCGCCATACGGACCTGCCGATCGTCATCGACGAGGACGATGGTGAAATTCATGGCGCCTCCGCAGCCCTCAGCAACATGGTAAAGACCGCTCCTTCTCCGGGCCCATTGGCTGCCGACAAATGACCGCCAAAATCACCAAGAATACTTGCCGATATGGAAAGACCGAGACCGAGCCCTTCGCCGGCCGGCTTGGTCGTAAAAAATGGGTCGAACAATTGCGCCAGCACATCTTCGGCAATGCCCGTACCATTGTCGAAAACCTGCAAACGAACCCGGTCTTCCCTCCGCTGTGCCTCGATTCTTAGGCAACGCGCTTCTTTACCCAGGGTAGCATCAATGCCATTGCGCAACAAATTGACCAACACCTGTTGTAAACGCAGGTCTTCGCCCCATACCCAAAGCTCATTTGCTGGCGGAACCCATTCCACCATGACCCGATCAGCGGCAAGCCGTCCTTGAAGTAACGCCAGCGCATTTTGTACCGCAGCCGTCACCGCAACCGGTTGCACCTGGGACGCCGATTTGCGGGCAAACAGCTTGAGCTGGCCACTGATCCGCGCCATCCGCTCGGTCAATTCCGCAATTTCCCACAGATTTTCCCGGGCGCGTTCGGGACGGCCCCGATCAAGCAGAGTCAGGCCATTATCGGCAAAACTGCGGATAGCAGCCAGCGGCTGATTAAGCTCATGGACCATGCCAGCTGACATTTGGCCCAGAGCAGCCAGCTTGGCCGCCTGCACCAGTTCGTCCTGCTTTGCCCGCAGCTCGGCTTCGGCGCGCAGCCGCTCCGCCACCTCTCCACGCAGTCGCTGGTTGGTTTCCAGCAAGGCGGCCGTGCGCTCGATGACCCGAACCTCGAGATCGCGGGTATGCCGGCGTTGTGACTTGTCCCGATGGATCAGAAAATATAGGGCAAAAATCAACAGGCTGGCCCCGGCCACGGCCAGCAAGCCGAGATCGCGGGCGCGCGCCTGAGAATCCTTAACCGCCATCAGAACATGCAGGACCCATTGCTCGCCGTCCGGCAAAGGCTTTGAAACCATGACATAGCCGACACCGTCCACCGAGGTCACCGATGGTCCGGGAACCAAGGTCAACGCCGGCAAAGGCATATCTCCATATTGCCGGCTGGCGATCAAGGCCTGCGACTGTTCGGGATCGAGTTGGCCAAGACTGTGAAACCGCCAGGCCGGGGTGTTGGTTATGAAGACAACACCGAACCGATCGGTAACAAAAACCTGCTCGCCGCCGCCCCGCCAACCGCGCTCAAGCTCGTCCAAGGAAATTTTGACGACGACCGCCCCAACAATCTGATCGCCGGATTTGACGGGCATCGCCAGATAATAACCAGGCCGGTTCGAGGTGCTGCCAAGCGCAAAATAGCGCCCGACCCGGCCCTCCATGGCGGCGGTAAAATAAGGTCGAAAGTCAAAGCGCCGACCGACAAAGCTGCCTCCTGGGTCTTGCCAATTACTCGCGGCAAGGGTCAACCCCTGGTGGTCAAGCACATAAATCGCCGAGGCATTGAGCGTCCTGCCGATGTCTTGCAGACGCTGATTCACCTGTTTTCTAAGCTGATCCTGCCGCGCAGGGTCGGCGACGCTCAAAAGTTCAATGATTTCTCTTTCGCTGGCCAGGACAACGGGAATGTCCCGTGACTTTTCCAGCTCACTATGCAGAGCCTCGCCATAAAGGGTCAGCCGGTCCCGCCCCTCGCTGGCTAAACGGGCCAGCGCTTCCTGTTCACTCCACAGCACCACCTCCACCGAAGCCCACAGCGCCAACCCGGCCAAAAGGTAAAGGAGAACCATCACCGAAAGCCGGCGTGTTTTACCTTTTGCTAAATTGCGTCCGATTGCCTGAAAACGGCCAACGCCCACCATGCGGCCCAGTTCCCCTCGGTGCCTTGCTGATTGCGACACGCCTTCGCTTTTCAAGCGGATCTTAGCTCATATGCGGTAAAGCGCACACGAGATCCTGACGACTGTGCGAATATCCAGCCATGCGCCTACTGCAATTGCCTATTTCCCTGAAGCGCAGCCAGTGGCATGCTGATTGCTCAGGAGAAGCATGTCCGGACCCAACCGGGCAGACTTAACAAGCTTCAGTTCACGAGGAAACCACCATGCAACCTTCAAGTGCCGCGCCGGCCGTCAAGAAGCCGTTTTATAAAGTGCTCTATGTGCAAGTGATCTTTGCTATCGTTCTCGGTGCCGCCGTCGGCTGGCTGTTCCCAGATTTTGGCAAAAATGACTGGGTCAAGGCCATGGGCGACGGCTTTATCAAACTCATCAAGATGGTCATTGGCCCAATTATTTTCTGTACGGTGGTTTCGGGCATCGCCCATATCGAAGACGCCAAAAAGGTTGGACGGGTCGGCGTCAAGGCACTGATCTATTTTGAAGTGGTTTCCACTTTCGCTTTGGTAATCGGCCTTCTGCTTGGAAATATCCTCCGCCCCGGGGCGGGTTTTTCGGGAAAAGCACCGGACGCCGCAGCGGTTGCCAATTTCGCCAAGGCGGCCGGCGAAAACAAGAGCGTCGATTTCATTCTGAACATAATTCCCGATAGCGTGGTCGGCGCCTTTGCCAAAGGCGATATCCTGCAGATCCTGTTGTTTTCCATTTTGTTTGGCTTTTCGCTGATGGTGCTGGGCGAGCGGGGAAAAACAGTACGAGCCTTCGTTGATGACGTCGCCCATGGCGTCTTCGGGGTCATTGCCATTGTCATGAAGGCGGCGCCTTTCGGCGCGTTCGGGGCCATGGCCTATACCGTGGGGAAATTCGGCCCGGCGGCCCTTGGCAGCCTGATAGGGCTTATCGGAACCTTTTATCTGACCGCGGCATTATTCATTTTCATCGTGCTGGGACTGATCGCCCGGATCGCCGGCTTTAGCATCTTCCGCTTCCTTGCCTATATCAAAGAAGAACTGCTGATTGTTCTGGGCACCTCGTCATCGGAAAGCGCTTTACCGCAATTAATGGAAAAGCTGGAACTGCTGGGCTGTTCCAAATCCGTGGTTGGCCTGGTGGTTCCCACGGGTTACTCCTTCAACCTGGACGGCACCAATATTTACATGACCTTGGCAACCTTGTTCATCGCTCAAGCCATGGGGGTTGATCTGACTCTGTCCGATCAAATGACCATTCTGATCGTTGCCATGCTGACCTCCAAAGGAGCGTCTGGGGTCACCGGCGCCGGCTTTATCACTTTGGCTGCCACCCTGACGGTCGTTAATCCGGCACTGGTCCCAGGCATGGCCATCGTCCTTGGCATTGATAAATTTATGAGTGAATGTCGGGCCCTCACCAATCTATGCGGCAATGGCGTTTCCTGCATTGTCGTTTCCTGGTGGGAAAAAGAACTGGATCGCACCAAGCTGAACGCCGCCCTGAAGCGGCGTGTCGATCCGTCTGACCTGGAAACCGCTGTCACCACCGGTTAGAAGTTCGCGTCAGAACGCAAACAGCACTCGACCTTTGCCGGTTCCGCGAAATTCGTGGAACCGGCAAAATGTCATAGAGTTCCCGCCACCTCATCCAAAGCCGCACGGGTCCGATCGAAAATCTCGGCCAAATCCGGCGGCTCGATGATCAAAGGGGGCGAAAAAGCAAGGGAATCATTCAGCATCGCCCGGCCGATGACACCCTTCCGCTCCATCGCCTCAACCACCCGCGCTGCAACACCCTTTTCAGGCGGGAAATTGCGTCGGCTGGAACGATCCGCCACCAGCTCCAAGGCCCCAATCATACCGACCCCCCGCACCTCGCCCACCAGGGGATGGTCGGCAAAACTGGCCAGCGCCCCTTGCATCAGCGGCGCCATGCGCGCGACATGCGACGCAATATCCCGTTCAGCGTAAATATTCAGCGTTTCAAGAGCCACCGCGGCAGACACCGGATGGGCCGCATAAGTATAGCCATGGCCAAAGGTACCAATTTTGGCTGAGTTCTCGGCCACCACCTGATAGATGCGATCGTTCAGCAATAAGGCCGAAATTGGCAAATATCCGGACGACAGCGCCTTTGCACAGGTAATCATGTCCGGCGCAAAGTCCAACGTCTGGCAGCCCCACAGATTGCCGGTCCGATGAAAGCCGCAGATCACTTCGTCGGCCAGCAACAACAGATCATATTTACGACAAACGGCCGATATCTTGGAAAAATAGCTGGCAGGCGGAACAATCACGCCGCCGGCTCCCATGACCGGTTCGGCGAAAAAGGCAGCAACTGTCTCGGCCCCTTCGCTAAGGATGAGTTGTTCAAGATTGTCGGCCAAGCGATCGGCGAAAGCGTCCGCATTTTCGCCGGCCTTAGCCTCGTGATAAGCATGCGGACAGTCGGTATGAAGGAAGCGTTCGATGGGAAGATCAAAGTCCCGGCTATTTGCGGGAAGCGCCGTCAAACTCGCCGCAGCCACGGTCACACCATGATAGGCACGCCGGCGTGCAATGATTTTCTTTTTTTGCGGTCGGCCCACGGCATTATTGAAATACCAGACCAATTTGATGGCCGTATCAATGGACTCAGATCCGGAATTTGCAAATAAAACCTTGCTCATGGGGACCGGCGCCAGCCCCACCAGTTTTTCTGCTAATTCAATTCCGACATCATGCGCCTTGTGACTGAACTGGTGATAAAATGGCAAACGCGCCATTTGACGTTCCGCCGCCTGTGCCAGTCTTGGCTCGGAAAAACCGAGCGACGCACACCACAATCCGGCCATCGCGTCTATATAGGCCTTGCCCTGCTCATCAAACACCCGGACCCCCTGGCCGCGGGTCATAACCAATGGCCCCTTGCGCTCATGGGCGCGCAGATTGGTATAGGGATGCAGCGCGTAAGCAAGATCCTTGTCGCGCAATGAATTAGAGATCATCCCATCCTCCTCCGGCCCTATTATTGGAAACAGTATAAAGGCTGTCAGGCGTCATCGGCGATAACCAATGCACAGGAAACAAAACCAAGGATGTCCGGGAACTCACTCGGGCGCTACCGATTGCGGGGTGGGATGGGGGGGGGATGCAACCGGCAGCGCCTTCGTGATGAGTAAGCTTGTAGCAATTTTTGGTACTGAGCAGTACTGCATCATCCGCAAAGCAGGCCACCCCCAGCCACATAGCTCTATTTTTCTTATGGGTAATTTTTTCAATCGCTCGGCATTCACAGCGTACAAAACTTGCTCTAAAGTTCTGGTAACTTTTAAATGCTTCGGCAAATCCAATGACGGGCGGTCTCCGGTCCAACCGCAGAGCCCAGGGGCCGCAGGATGTCTTATCTAAGGTTTTTGACTTTTTTTAAAAAGAGCTTCGCCATTTGGGCGTTCTTATTTTTGTTTTTTATATATACATTTATTGATCAGTATTTAGCCTATAATGACGCCATTAATCAGGCGCGCTCGAATGTTAGAACGAGTGTACAGCTTATTGTTGAACACGCCAATGCAACCTTTGATCGAACTTACATTATTTTAGGAAACGCGACATCCTTGATAACCGCCAAGGATCTCGACCAGACCAAGACCCTATCTGAGGCGCGACGATCCGAAATCGAAGCGGACCTGCGTGCGTTACAACAGAAAATCCCCGGCATTGTGTCCATGTCCATCACCGATGCCGAGGGAACGGTCTTTGCCAATACCGTCGGCGCTCCACCGGGCGGCTATCTCGGCGATCGTGAATATTTTCTGCAACTCAAAGGAAGCCAGGGCGACGAACCAAGCTTCTCGCAGGCTTTGAAGGGACGAATTTCCAATAAATGGGGCCTGCAGATGGCTAAACGCATCCGGCGTCCCGACGGCCGCTTTGGCGGCATGGTGGTGGCCAATATCGGCTTGCAGGAGTCATTCCTTAACTTTTATCAGTCCTTGGGGCTGAGCAGCACGTCGGTGATTTCTTTGCGCGATGAGCAACAGAGGATTTTGGTCCGCTTTCCTGCAAATGAACAGGCCTATAATTTTAATATGCCAATCCCAGAAGACGCCACTAACGAGAACAATACAATAATTTACACTAGAATATCGCCGATAGATAACGTAAAAAGAATAGCAGGTCTAAAGCATCTGCAACGATATCCCATTAATGCAATCTATGCTATTGGCGACGATACTTATTTGGCCAATTGGCGTGACGAAACCGCACGCGTTTCTTTCTTTTACTTTATCTTCATAGTCATGGGGTTTGTTACGGCACGGCTCATTGAGCGCAAAGCGACAGAAGAAGCGATGTTCCGCCAAAGAGAACAAGCTCTTTTGGCAGAAAAAGTCCAGCTGTCAGAAAAATCTAACAAAATGAAGAGTGCTTTCCTTGCGACGATGAGCCACGAAATACGAACACCGCTAAATGGCATTCTCGGCATGACCGCCATACTTCTAAAAAGCGAAATTACAGGTGAAATCCGGCAATATATTGAAACAATTAAGGTTTCCGGCCGCCATTTAATGAATCTACTTAACGATATTCTTGACCTTGCCAAATTTGAAGATGGCCGGATGGAGTTAACCTCCGAAAACTTCTCTCTGCATGGGCTTTTGCATGAAGTTGTCGGATTGCTTACGCCACTCAGCGATGAGAAATCGCTTTATATAAAAATTGAGATTGACCAACAGGTTCCAAGATATCTGGTGGGCGATGCCATGCGCTTAAGGCAGGTGCTCTATAATCTGGTGCTCAATGCCATAAAATTTACCTCTCGGGGCGGCGTCACCCTGACGGTCAGACCCTATGGCCAAGACGAAATTTGCTTTGCCATCGGCGACACTGGCAATGGCATTTCTTCAGATAAGATGTCGCGACTTTTTCTACCCTTTTCGCAGATCAATATGAGCTCGAGCAGAAAGGAAGGAGGAAGTGGCCTGGGCCTCGTCATCTGCAAACATATTGTGGACGCCATGGGCGGCACGATCGGAGCCCAATCTGCCCCAGGCCAAGGAAGTACCTTCTGGTTCCGCGTACCCCTTCCAGCGGGCACCGCGGATGAAACGAAAGAAGTGGATAGCCCCCAAGCGACTATTGCCCCGCTGCATATCCTGCTGGCCGAGGACAACCCGGTTGGGCAACAGGTCGTCACTCTGATGCTGGAAAAAAGCGGCCATAAGGTTGTCATCGCTGAAAACGGCTTCAGAGCGGTGCGTTATGCAGAAAAAGCGCGCTTTGACCTTATTCTGATGGATGTTCAGATGCCGGAAATCGATGGCATCCAAGCGACCAAAATGATCCGCGCTCTGCCGGCTCCTTTCGGTTCTGTACCGATTATCGCCCTGACAGCAAACGCCTTTCAAACGGATATTGATGGCTATTTTGCCGCAGGCATGGATGGCCATGTTTCCAAACCCATCGACTTTGCGCTTTTGAATGACTATCTCCGAAAATATGTTGGCTCAGCCCAAGCGGCGACCGCGCTTGCCGACGCACCGCTTTTCGACGCTGAAAAACTGGCCGAAACCGCCGATTTAATGGGAGCCGAGCCTCTCCGGGAAGTTATTGGCAAATTTGACGAGTGGACTCCCAGCTTTAGCCTTGCTCTGACCCAGCCCCAGGACCAATCCGGCCTTTCGGAAGCCGCCCATGGGATGTCTGGCATCGCCGCCTATCTTGGTCTGATCGGGCTTTCACAAGCCTGTCGACAGGTTGAACTGGCCCTGCGCGATAACAGGCCTGATCTGATCCGTTCCCTTTTGGACCAATTGCCGCGAATTCTGGCCGAGTCCCGTGACTGGTTG
The DNA here is from genome assembly GCA_013349735.1 of Rhodospirillaceae bacterium. Lineage (GTDB taxonomy): Bacteria > Pseudomonadota > Alphaproteobacteria > Rhodospirillales > Magnetospirillaceae > DUZF01. The sequence continues at coordinate 1,411 of DUZC01000015.1, read as the reverse complement.
AACACACAATACAAATTATGAATGTTGGGCGAGAAATCGAGCAAAGTCTGACTCGATCAGCGGCCTTGAGAAATAAAAGCCCTGCACTTCATCGCAGCCAAGATTTCTTAGTTGATTGGCCGCACCGATATCCTCAACACCTTCGGCAATCGTCTTTAGGTTAAGACTATGGGCCATTTGCACAACGGCATGAACGATGGCCAGATTGGCCGGATCGACCGCCATATCGCGGACAAAGGACTGGTCTATTTTTAATTTATCGACGTCTAAACGTTTCAGATAAGACAAACTTGAATATCCAGTACCGAAGTCGTCAATGGAAAGCTTTACCCCCAATGTTTTCAGTCGTTTTACTGTCGCCATGACGATATCAACATCCTGAAGCAAGACGGATTCCGTCAGTTCAAGCTCAAGACAGGCGGGGTTGTGTCCCGTTTCCTTCAGGACTTTAATTACGGTCTCTTCAACATTGCCCCGTTTAAATTGTCCGGCCGAGACATTCACGGCCACCACCAGTTCCGGCAACCCGGCCTTGCGCCATGCAACCGCTTGCCGGCAGGCCTCACCCAAAACCCATTCGCCGATGGGCACAATAAGCAATCCCTCTTCGGCGATAGGAATAAACCGGCCGGGGGGAATCATCCCAATCTCCGGATGCTGCCATCTTATCAGCGCCTCAGCCCCGATCACCCGTCCGGTAAGGATATCAATTTGGGGCTGATAATGCAGAATGAACTCTTTCTGATCCAGCGCTCGTCTTATGCCATTGCTGAGGTCTAACCGCTCAATGGCATCAACATTCATCTGTTCGTCAAAGAATTGATAGACGTTACCCCCCGCGTCTTTGGCCCGGGATAAAGCCGTATCCGCCTTTTTTAATAAAATATCAAAGTCGGGGCCATCATCCGGAAAAAGCGCAATACCGACCGACACCGAGGTATGCAGATCATAGCCGCCAATGTGGCAAGGTTCGCGCAAGCGCTCGATGATCTTCATCAGAACCGGCGCGATCACATCGACATCCTTGATCGCTGACAGAACCACCAGGAACTCGTCACCTCCTTGCCGCCCCACCGTGTCGGTGTCCCGAACACAGGAAATCAAGCGAAGCGCTACCTCGCAGATCAATTCGTCGCCAAGACCATGCCCCAGGGATTCGTTGATGGTTTTGAATTTATCCAGATCAAGGGACAACAAAGCCAACTTGCAAGACTCACGTTCGGCATAGGCAATGGCTTGCCGAAAGCGATCTTGAATTAACAACCGGTTGGGCAGTTTGGTCAGAGGATCGTGATAGGCCAGTCTTACCACCTCTTCTTCGGCCAAAGTCCGCGCAGCGACAGCTTTACGCGCTTCTCGGCGTTCTTCGATTAAGGCGGTTACCAACAACCCCATGCCCATAGCCGGGGTT
>DUZC01000014.1 GCA_013349735.1 Rhodospirillaceae bacterium | reverse complement strand
GGTATCCCTGAGGGCGGCCGCCTGGCAATAATTCCGCCAGCACTAATTCTCCGGCCACGGCATTGCCATTGTCACTCTTGGCGACCTGAAACTGGCATTTTTGTCGGCGATCCGTAGGCTGCAGAACACCAACATCGCCGGCTCCAGGTTGGTAGACGCCAAGCAGCTTGGTGCTGCCACTGCTTAAGCGGCGTTGGACCCGAGCCTCGTAGAGCCCATGGCGGAGCCGCCGGAGACGGGCCAGCAGCCTATCGCCGATGGAAAAGGAAGGTTCGCCGCGGCGTGCCGGGGCCATAACGATGCGTGGGGGAGTCCCCTCCACGGTCCAGCCCAGAGGTTTGGCCAGAAAGCTGCCGTCAGCATCAGTGCCGCAAATTTCCAAAACGGCGGACTCCGGCAAAGCGCCCATTTGTCCAAAGCGTTTACCCCGCCCACGCTCAATATCACCTGATTTCTCAAGTTCACGCAGCATCTCGCGGAGAATAATGCGGTTTTCTCCGGTCAGATGAAAGGCTCTGGCAAGTTCGCGCTTGCCTGGCCGCACTGGTGCTTCCTTGATAAACTCAAGCAATTGTTGCCGGGTTGGAATCGGCGGTTTGCTCACGAAGCTTTGGCCGCCGCTTTGCGAGGCTTGGCTTTGACGGCCTTCTTCGGTTTTTTTCCGCCGTTTTTGGCGGCTTTGGCGGCCAGCAGTTCCAAAGCTTCGGCAAGTTCGACTTCGGTCTTTCCGCGCGGCAGATTGGCAAAAACACCGTCATGGCTGACATAGGGGCCAAACCGCCCGGAATTCAGGGTAACTGGCTTGCTATCTTTGGGATGTTCTCCCAGCAGTCGGCCGGCGGTGCGCTGCTTCACTTTGGCATCGGCCAATAATTCAACGGCTCGGTTCATGCCAATTTCCAGGACATCATCCTCGCGGCTCAGGGATTTGTAAGCATTGCCATGTTTCAAATAAGGGCCAAACCGACCAACGCCGGCGGTAATGTTTTCACCTGTCTCAGGATGCGCCCCCAAAAGGCGTGGCAGCCCCAGCAGAGCCAGGGCTTTGGCCAAGCTCAGATCCGCTGGCTCCAGTCCCTTGTAAAGACTGACCCGGCGCGGCTTGGTTGCTTTGTCCTCGGGCTCTCCCAACTGAACATAGTAACCATAGGGTCCCTTTTTCAGCAGCACCGGCAAATGGCTTTCCGGATCAATTCCTAATTCCTTGGGACCGTCCGCGGTTTCGTCGGTGTTGGCCGCGCCATCAACGCCGATGGTCAAGGGCCGGGTAAAGCGACATTCCGGATAATTGGAACAGCCAATGAAAGCCCCAAATTTTCCCAATTTAAGGCTGAGCCGTCCGGCCTGACAGGTCGGGCAGTTGCGAGGGTCATGGCCCGAGGAAGAGGGAGGAAAGAAATGCGGGCCAAGATCCTCATCGAGAGTGGTTAAGACCTCGGAGACCCGCAGATTTTTGGTTTCGGCAACAGCAGCGGCGAAATCAAGCCAGAACTGGCTTAAAACCGTACGCCACTCGATCCGCCCACCGGAAACCTCGTCCAGCTGATTTTCAAGATCCGCTGTAAAGTTATACTGGACATAGCGAGTGAAGAAATTTTCGAGAAAAGCCGTAACCACCCGGCCACGATCTTCGGGCAGAAACCGACGGCTTTCCAAACGGACGTAAGAACGCTCCTGCAGGACCGAGAGAATCGAGGAATAGGTCGAGGGGCGACCTATACCCAACTCCTCCATCTTTTTGACCAAGCTGGCCTCGGAATAGCGCGGGGGCGGCTGGGTAAAATGTTGGTTGGGGTGCAGCGCTTTTTGCCGCATGGGCTCGCCATCGTTCATCTCTGGCAACAGGCGGTCAGCATCCTCTTCGTCGCTGTCATCGCGGTCTTCGCGATAGACGGTAAGAAAGCCGTCAAATTTTACAACCGAGCCCGTGGCGCGAAAGCCGATTTGCCGATCCTCCGACAGGATATCCACCGCCACCTGATCTAAAACGGCGCTCTCCATTTGGCTGGCCACGGTGCGGCGCCAGATCAGTTCATAAAGTTTTAATTGATCGCGATCGAGAGACGCCGCGACATCCTCAGGGCGCCGAAAGACGTCGGTCGGGCGAATGGCCTCATGGGCCTCTTGTGCATTCTTTGCCTTGGTTTTGTAAATGCGGGGCGCCGCCGGCACATAAGGATCGCCATAATTCTGCCCGATCAGAGCACGGGTCGCGCCGATGGCTTCGGCCGCCATTTGCACGCCGTCGGTTCGCATATAGGTTATCAGACCGACGGTTTCCCCGCCGATATCGATTCCTTCATAGAGGCGCTGGGCGATCTGCATGGTGCGCTGGGTTGGAAAATACAGTTTGCGCGAGGCCTCTTGCTGCAGGGTCGAGGTGGTAAAAGGCGGGTCAGGGTGCCGCTTTACCTGTTTTTTCTCAACGGACGCCACCGCAAAAGCAGCCGCTTTTATCTTGCTGACGGCGCTTTGGGCCGTCGCCTCATCGGGTAAGTCGAACTTTTCGAGTTTCCGTCCGTCCAGCCGGGAAAGCGTCGCGCTGACCGCTGCCTGGCGGGGGGTTAAGAAGTCGCCGCCAATGGTCCAATATTCCTGGCTATTGAACCGTTCGATCTCGGCTTCCCGCTCGCAAATCAGCCGCAATGCCACAGACTGGACGCGGCCGGCCGACCGGCTGCCCGGCAGTTTTCGCCAAAGAACCGGCGATAAGGTGAAACCGACGAGATAATCCAGGGCACGCCGGGCGAGATAAGCGTCAACCAAGGCCTGATCTAAGGGGCGAGGGTTCCGCATCGCTTCGGTAACCGCTGATTTCGTGATTTCGTTGAAAACCACGCGCTTGACATCGACCCCTTTGAGCGCCTTGCGCTCTTCCAGGACGCGACGGACATGCCAGGAGATGGCCTCGCCTTCGCGGTCCGGATCGGTTGCCAGGATCAGGCTTTCCGAGCCCTTGACCAAAGAAATGATTTCTTTGATTTGACGTTCGGATTTGGGGTCGGTTTCCCAATCCATGGCAAAGTCATCGTCGGGTCTTACCGATCCATCCTTGGCGGGAAGGTCACGGATATGCCCATAGCTGGCAATGACTTTGTAGTCGCTGCCAAGGTATTTGTTGATGGTTTTGGCCTTGGCGGGTGATTCGACAACGACAATCTTCATGGACCCAGGAGTGCTTTCTCAGTTTCAGGAAAGTAGGGATACAGAATTACCGGGGTGCCGTTCAAGCTTTCCTGCCAATTCCAGGTCCAGCAACACCATCGACACCGCCGCGGGTGACAATTGGCATTGCCGGACGATTTCGTCAACTGTCACGGGGCTGGCGCTCAAGGATTCCATCACCGTCTGATGGGCCTGATCACCGTCCACCACCCGTTCGTCCCGGTTCAAAAACAGATTTAAGGCTTTGCTTCCAGTTGGTTGCGGTGTTTGACGCATATTCGCCAAAGCCCCAAGGATATCGTTTGCATTTTCTACCAGAGTGGCGCCGTTTTTGATCAATCCGTTGGGACCGCGGCAGCGAGGGTCCAAAGGCGAGCCCGGCACGGCAAACAACTCACGCCCTTGCTCAAGCGCTATGCGGGCTGTAATCAAAGAGCCGGATCGCTGTGTGGCTTCGACGACGACGACGCCAAGGGATAAACCCGAAATCAAGCGGTTGCGCCGGGGGAAATGACTGGCGGTTGGTTGGGTGCCGGGCGCAATTTCAGAAATAATGCAACCCTCGGCACATATGCGGCGGTAAAGCTCACGATGTTCGGGCGGATAAATATTATCAACGCCTCCCGCCAGAACGGCGATGGTTGGACCGGGTAACGCACCCTCATGGGCGGCTCGGTCAATACCGCGGGCCATGCCGGATACCACGACGATCCCGGCCGAGGATAGATCGCGGCTCAGGCTTTCGGCTAAACGCCGTCCGGCCAGCGAAGCGCTTCGGGCGCCAACAACCGCGACCGCATCCTGACCCAGAAAATATGACTGACCTAATGTCATAATCAAAGGGGTGGTGCCGCTGGCGGACAGGGCTGGCGGGAAGTCAGGATCGGCGGCTGTAATCAGCCGACCGCCAAGCCGGCTCAAATTTTCGATTTCCTGCTGCACTTTGTTGGCGGCCGGGATGGCAATCGCACGGCGAGCCAAATCGGGCAGGGCCTCGATCGCTCGTTCGGCAGAGCCAAAGCGCTCAATGAGGCGAAAAAAGGTGGCATTGCCGATAGTCTCGGTGCGATAGAGGCGCAGCCAGCTCAAACGTTCCTGGTCGGTTAAGGCTGTTTTGGCGATTTCCATAGCTGCGCACCCTAAAAGGTTGCGCAAGCGATCGTCAATGCGTCTTTTACGTTTACTTGTTGATTTTTCCGGCGCCTATTTTCGGCTCTTGGCCCTTGAACAGGCGAACAATATTGGCACGATGGCGCACAAAACCCAGGAGTGCCAAGCCCAATGCCAAAAGGGCTTCTTCCTTGCCGGTCATCGCCAGGGCCACAAAAGGAGAAAATCCAAAAGCGACAAGGGCCGCCAAAGAAGAGATCCGAAAAATCGCGGCGGTTGCCAGCCAGGTCAGACAGGCGGCAACGCCGACAGGCCAGGCGGCTACCAGGAGGACGCCAAAACTGGTCGCCACCCCTTTGCCTCCCTTGAAGCGCAGCCAAATCGGAAAATTATGACCAAGAACAGCGGCAAAACCCGCCGTCATCGCCGCCGCTTCTCCTGCCCAAATTCCAAAAATCAGGGCCGCAGCCGCACCCTTACAGCTATCGAGCAAAAGAGTCAGGACCGCCAGTCCTTTGTTGCCGGTGCGCAGCACATTGGTGGCGCCAATATTTCCTGAACCGATCTGACGGATGTCCCCGAGTCCGGCCATTTTGGTCAAGACCAGACCGAAGGGAACCGAGCCTGCCAAATAGCCAAACAGGACGGCCAGCGCCAAGGGATCCATTACCCCCTCAGGCGTCAGCAAGATATACGGTCCGTCCGTCTACGACGGTGCGCAGTACCTTGCCCTGGACCGGACGACCATCGAACGGCGAGTTCTTAGATTTACTTCGGAAAGTTTCGGGATTAACGCGCCAAGCCGGTTCAGGGTCAAAGATCAAAAAATCGGCCGCTTGACCGGCCTGTAACGAACCCGCCGCCAATTTGAGCAAACGCGCTGGTGCCAGGCTCAAGCGATGGATAACCTCCAGCAAAGTTAAATGCCCGTTGTGATAAAGCTCGAGCGCAATGGCTAACAAAGTCTCGAGGCCAACACCGCCGCACTCCGCCTGCGCAAAAGGCAAGCGTTTGGAGTCCTGGTCTTGCGGCGCATGATCCGAGGCAATAGCGTCGATTGTCCCATCCTTGAGTCCCTGAACCACGGCCTGACGATCCATCTCCGTACGCAAGGGGGGCGACAGTTTCGCAAAGGTTCGATAATTGCCGATGGCCAGTTCATTGAGGGCAAAATAAGGCGGAGCGGTGTCACAGGTTACCGGCAGACCCCGCGCTTTAGCCTGTCTTATACAGGCGACACCTTCGCCGGTCGAGACGTGACTGACGTGATAACGCCCGCCGGTAATGGCCACCAGCCGAATGTCGCGCTCGATCATGATAATTTCCGCAGCGGGTGGAATCCCGGCCAGACCAAGTCTTGAGGCCATTTCACCTTCATTCATCACACCGCCATCGGCCAGGCTCGGCTCTTCCGGGTGCTGCAGGATCATCACGCCAAAGGTGGCGGCATAGGCGAGTGCCCGGCGCATCACCTGCGCATTGCGCAGAGCCTTGGTTCCGTCGGTAAAGCCAAGCGCGCCCGCTTCGGCCAACATGCCGATTTCGGCAAGTTCCTGACCTTCCATTCGCTTGGTTGCGGCCGCATAGGGGTAAACCTTCGCCAGACCGATCTTGCGGGCCCGGCGGGCAACAAACTCCACGGCAGCCACATCATCGATTATTGGCGTTGTATTGGGCAGACAAACCATCGAGGTGACGCCGCCAGCTACCGCCGCTTCACCGGCAGAACGCAAGGTTTCCTTGTGTTCTTCCCCAGGTTCACGCAATTGAACGCGCATATCGACCAGACCCGGCGCCAGGCAGGCGCCCTGGCAGTCAATGATCTCGGCGTCCGCGGGTAGACCGCCGGCAAACAGATCGGCCCCCATGGCGATAATGGTTTCACCCTCGGTCAGCAGACCGCCAGGGGCGTCCAGGCGCGAGACCGGGTCAAGAAGCCGGGCGTTGACATAGGCTATGCGTCCAGGAATCTGGGGGGCCATCAGATTTTATTCCGCGCAAGATTGGCTGTAAGGACGTCAAGACAGGCCATCCGCACCGCGACACCCATTTCGACCTGTTCACGGATGACCGAACGTTCGACATCGTCGGCAAGATCGCTGTCAATCTCGACCCCCCGATTCATCGGCCCAGGATGCATAATCAGCGCGTCGGGTTTGGCCAAAGCCAATTTCTCGTAATCCAGCCCAAAGAAATGAAAATATTCCCGGATCGAAGGAATAAAATTGCCGCGCATCCGTTCATGCTGAACCCGCAGCATCATAACGATGTCAACACCAACCAACCCTTGTCGCATATCGTGAAAGACCTCGACCCCCAGGCGGTCTGCCTGTGCAGGCAGCAAAGTACGCGGCGCCACCACCCTGACTTGAGCCCCCATCGTGTTGAGCAGATGAATGTTGGACCGGGCAACCCGACTATGCAGGACGTCGCCGCAAATGGCGACCATCAGTCCGTCAAGATGCCCTTTGCGCCGGCGTATGGTCAAAGCGTCCAAGAGGGCTTGGGTCGGATGTTCATGGGCGCCATCACCGCCGTTGATAACCGCGCAATTCACTTTTTCTGATAAGAGTTGTACCGCGCCGGAGTCGGGATGGCGGACCACCAGGACATCGATATGCATGGCGTTCAACGTCATCGCGGTATCAATCAATGTTTCGCCCTTGGCCACCGAACTGGCCGACGCCTGCATATTGATGACATCCGCCCCAAGTCTTTTGCCGGCCAACTCAAAGCTGGTCCGCGTGCGGGTGGAATTCTCGAAGAACAGATTTATGACCGTCTTGCCACGCAGGCTGTTCATTTTACGGTCAGCAGAGCGGTTCTTATCGACATATTGATCGGAAAGATCGAGAAGCGCGGAAATTTCCTGCGGCGCCAGACCCTGGATGCCGAGCAGATGTCGTTGCGTGAATTGGGAAGGCTGCGTCATGACCGCGACTATAAGTCGTGGCCCGCAGGGGGGCAAGAAGAGGCTTTCAGAGGTGAGTCAAATCTCATTGTCCCCAAACGGGGATAGCGACGCTGTCAGGGGCGGACCATGATGGCTCAACTGAAATTCCTATCCCAAAGGAGTGGGAAATGAGCTCAGATAATCGCACTCCCAGAAGAAAAGCGGCGGCCCCCAAAAAAAGCTCTTATGCGCGCCGGCTAAGGCGTTGCCGGGCGTCCTCCGATCCCGGCGGCACGGTGTGGGTGGGTCTTAAGACTATTCCTTTGCTTTTTGCCTGTTCGGAAGTTCTTGGTCGTTACAAGCGAGAGCTTTTAGGCCGGATCGACCCATAAAATCCAAGGCACCCTGCAAAATGTAAGCGGCGGCCATTTTATCCACCACTTGGGCGCGTTGGCGCCTGGAGGCGTCTGCTTCCAATAAGGTCCGGGTGACGGCGGCGGTCGACAGCCGTTCGTCCCATAAAGCTAAAGGAATATCTCTTAATCCCAAGAGATTATTGGCAAATTGCCTTACCGATTGACAAGCCGGGCCTTCGCTGCCGTCAAGACTAACGGGATAGCCGATGACCAGGCCAGCAACATCATGTTTATCAATGAGCTGGAACAGGATGTTGACATCCTTTGTAAACTTAGTCCGTTGCAGGGTTTGCAACGGGGACGCAATCGTGCGGCTGACATCCGACAAAGCCAGGCCTATTGTCTTGCTGCCCATGTCAAGGCCGAGCAGCCTTTGATGGCGTCCAGCCATGGGGAACAGTTGATCGGGTGTCAGCAAGGTCATAGCGGTTCCTAAGTTCGGAATGGTGCGAATATCGGGCAGCGAAGAACAGGGTAATCTTGTCGATCGCTTGCGGCAAACGAATGCCGGTGATAACGTCCGCGCTTCTCTGAGTTTATTAGGGTTTCGCCTATGTCTCTGGACAAGGTCGCGGTTAAAAATATCGCTTCGCTGGCCCGTATCGAGGTGCGCGATGAAGATCTGGACGGGTTGGCCGTCGAGCTATCCAATATTCTGCGCTTCGTCGAACAATTGGCCGAAGTAAACACCGACGGTATCGCCCCCATGACCAGTGTTGCCCATCTGGAACTGCCGCGCCGAAGCGACCAGGTCAATGATGGTGGTTATGTTGAACGGGTGCTGGCCAATGCCCCCGAGCAGCAGGACGGCTTTTTTCTGGTTCCAAAGGTGGTGGAATGAGCCCGACCCAACTGACCGGAATGACCTTGCGTCAAGCCCGCGACGGATTGTTAAAAAAATCATTCTCAGCGGTTGAACTTGTCGAATCCCATATCGATGCCATCGCAACCCATAGCCAGCTGAACGCATTTATTACGGAAACACCGGATTTGGCGCGTGCCCAGGCCGTAAAAGCCGACGAGCGATTGGCGCGCCAGGAAGGCGGGCCGCTCGAGGGGCTACCCATTGCCATGAAGGATCTCTTCTGCACGGAAGGGGTGCGAACCACAGCGGCATCGCGGATCCTTGGGAATTTTGTTCCCCCCTATGAATCCACTGTATCGGCAAATTTAAAACAGGCCGGGGCGGTGATGCTGGGAAAAACGTCGCTCGACGAGTTTGCGATGGGGTCCTCTAATACCACCAGCGCTTTTGGGGCGGTGATCAACCCCTGGAAGCGGCGCTCTGACCCCGAAGCCCGTCTGGTCCCGGGGGGATCATCGGGTGGCTCGGCGGCGGCGGTGGCAGCGCGGATGGCCCTGGCAGCAACCGGAACCGATACCGGCGGATCAATTCGGCAACCGGCGGCTTTTTGTGGCATTGTTGGGCTGAAGCCGACTTATGGGCGCTGTTCCCGCTGGGGTATTATCGCTTTTGCTTCCTCTCTTGATCAAGCTGGCCCCATGGCCAGAACGGTTGAGGATGTGGCCATGATGTTGCAGGCCATGGCCGGACATGATCCTAAAGATTCGACCTCAGCGCCGATAGCGGTCCCTGACTTTTCCGCCGCTTTAACCGGCGATATTCGTGGTCTCAAAATAGGGGTGCCAAAGGAATACCGGCCATCAGGGCTTTCATCGGAAATGGTCAAGCTGTGGGATGATGGTATCGACATGCTGAAAGATGCCGGCGCCACACCGGTCGAAATCAGTCTGCCGCACAGTAAATATGCCCTTGCCACTTATTATATCGTCGCACCGGCCGAATGTTCGTCGAACCTGGCGCGTTATGATGGGGTTCGCTATGGCTTGCGTGTGGAAGGTAAAACTCTCGACGAAATGTATGCCAAAACGCGCGCTGCCGGATTTGGCACCGAAGTGCGCCGACGTATCATGATTGGCACCTATGTGTTATCCGCCGGGTACTATGATGCCTATTATGCCAAGGCGCAAAAACTGCGCAGTCTGATCGCCAGGGATTTCCAACAAGCTTTTGAGCTGGTCGATGTCATTCTGACGCCAACGGCACCAACACCGGCTTTCGCCATCGGTGACAATGATGAAGACCCGGTTACCATGTGGCTCAATGATATTTTTACCGTCCCAACCAGCCTGGCAGGACTGCCTGGACTGTCTCTGCCAACCGGATTGTCCGCCGATGGTCTGCCCTTAGGCCTGCAATTGATCGGTCGTCCATTCGACGAGGAAACGCTGTTGCGGGTTGCTGGGGTTTTGGAAAAAGCGGCTGCCTTTACGGCGCTGCCGCCGGGTCTGGGGGGCTAAGCTGATGAGCATGGTGATCCAGGGAGAAACCGGCGATTGGGAGATGGTGATAGGGCTGGAGGTTCATGCCCAGGTTACCAGTCAGGCAAAACTGTTTTCCGGCGCTGCCACGGATTTTGGTCGCCCCCCCAATAGTCAGGTTTCATTGGTCGATGCGGCGATGCCGGGAATGTTGCCGGTAATCAATGAACAGTGCATTTATCAGGCTGTCCGGACGGGATTGGGCTTGCGGGCGGTGATCAACTTGACTTCGGTATTCGCCAGAAAAAACTATTTTTACGCGGATTTGCCGCAAGGCTATCAGATCAGTCAGTATGAGCAGCCGATCGTCGGTGAAGGCGAAGTGGTGCTTGATATGCCGGACGGTTCAACCCGCCGGGTGGGTATTGAGCGGTTGCATCTTGAACAGGATGCCGGGAAAAGCCTTCATGACCAACATCCAACCAAATCCTTTATCGATTTGAACCGTTCCGGCGTGGCCTTGATGGAAATTGTTTCCAAGCCGGATATGCGGTGTCCCGAAGAGGCGGCGGTTTATGTCGCAAAGCTTCGCTCGATTCTGAGATATCTGGGCAGTTGCGATGGCAATATGGCCGAAGGTTCCCTGCGCTGTGATGCCAATGTTTCTGTTCGCAAGCCCGGCGAGGGGTTGCGAACCCGCGCCGAGATCAAGAATGTCAACTCTCTGCGATTCCTGCAGCAGGCCATTGAGTATGAGGCCCGGCGTCAGATTGATCTGTACGAAGAGGGTGGTCAGGTGGTCCAGGAGACAAGGCTTTTTGATGCCAATAAAGGGGAAACGCGGTCGATGCGCTCGAAAGAACATGCGCATGATTATCGCTATTTCCCGGATCCAGACCTTTTGCCGCTGACGCTAACACCGGCCTATGTCTCGGCCATCAAGGCTGATTTGCCGGAACTTCCCGATCAGAAAAAGGAGCGCTTTGTTCGCGAATATTGCCTGACGCCCTATGACGCAGGGGTTTTGGTGGCAGAACAGGCCAATGCGGACTTTTTTGAGACTGTCGCTAAGGGGCGGGATGCCAAATTAGCGTGCAACTGGGTTACCGGTGACTTTGCTGCCGTCATGAATCGTCTGGGGCGCAGCATTGAAGATCCGCCGGTAACTGCGGAACATCTTGGTCAACTCATTGATTTAATAGCAGATAATACTATTTCCGGACGGATTGCCAAAGAGGTGTTCGAACTGATGGTTGAAACCGGACAGGCTCCGGCGGTTCTAGTGGAAGAGCGGGGGTTGAAACAGGTCACGGATAGCGGCGCCATTGAAGCGGCGATAGACGCGGTTCTGACCGCCAATAGTGGCAAAGTCAGTGAATATCGGTCCGGTAAAGATAAGCTTTTTGGATTCTTTGTTGGCCAAGTGATGAAGAATACCGGCGGCAAGGCCAATCCGGCTTTGGTTAATGATGTGCTTCGGAAAAAACTAGAGGGATAAAAGATGATCGATCTTTATAGCTGGGCTACGCCCAATGGTCGCAAGATCTCGATCATGCTCGAGGAAACCGGGCTGCCCTATAACCTGCACCGCGTGGATATTACGAAAAACGAGCAATTTGCGCCGGAGTTTCTTGCCATCAGCCCCAATAACAAGATTCCGGCTATTATTGACCAGGAGGGACCGGATGGACGTCCGCTGGCTTTGTTCGAATCCGGCGCGATCCTCATCTATCTGGCGGAAAAGACCGGGCGCTTTTTGCCGAAAGCCGCAGGGGCAAGATATGAGGTCCTGCAGTGGTTAATGTGGCAAATGGGCGGATTTGGTCCAATGCTGGGTCAAGCGCATCATTTTCGTAAATTTGCTCCCGAGCCGGTCGCTTATGCCATCGAGCGTTACAGCAAAGAGGCCGAACGGCTTTATTCCGTTTTAGAGAAGCAATTGGAAAAAGCGAGCTTTGTCGCGGGAGACTATTCCATCGCGGACATGGCCATCTATCCCTGGACCCAGCGCTATGAGTGGCAGGGAATAGATCTGGCTCGCTTACCAAATGTCACAGCCTGGGTTGCCCGGATGGCTGCCCGACCCGCTGTCGCTAAGGGAATGGTGATTCCGGGGTAAAATGGCGAGGGGTGATTGACGGGGGCTTGGCTATTCTGTAGAACCGCCCCTTCAGACTTGCTGATCCTCGCGAACGGCACCGAGCCAGAGGGAAGGGTGGGTGAGTGGCTTAAACCAGCGGTTTGCTAAACCGTCGTAGGATGTCAAGTCCTACCGGGGGTTCGAATCCCCCCCCTTCCGCCACTCGTTAACGCGATTTCATCTTGTTTTGACCTTCAAAAATCTTGGGCAGGATCGTGATGAGTCGTGGAAATGATGCAGATATCAAGGTGCGCTTCTTGCGGGCCTTGGCTTTTGAGATCCATCGCAAGCGACCGGCGATTGAAGCGATGGCTGACTGTATTGAAAAGGAAGGGCAGCGGGGCAAGCATCGTATGATGCGGCCGGCCAGTGCGATTCTTGCCTCAGAGGGCTTCGTTCCGGCTCTTAAAGTTGCTGGATTAGTCGGTGACGAGGCCTCGGTGATTTTGTCTGCTGTTGCTGCCACCGGCGACCACAGGCTACTTTCGAGCATTTTGAGCCAACTGGCTGAACATCATGAGCAAGCGGCTTGGCAGGGTTAAAAGTCAATAATGACGAAAATATCAGTTGAAGAATTTCAATCCCTGATCTCCGCGGAACTGCCTTTGGTGGATCTGTTTGGCATTCGTACCCTGGCCATTGGCAAAGGGACCGCCAGTATGCGTATGCATTTTAATCCCTCTCTGATGCGGCCTGGCGGAACGGTGGCCGGCCCAGCGCTGATGGCCCTGGCCGATGTAACCCTTTATGCCGTGGTCTTGGGGTTAATTGGCCGGGTCGAACTGGCGGTAACAACTAGTATGAGTATCAATTTTTTGCGAAAACCCGGTCCCGCCGACGTCCTGGCGGAAGGGCGGATCCTTAAACTGGGCAAACGTTTGGCCGTCGGTGAATGCAGTTTGCGTACGGTGGATGAAGAGGACCTCGTCTGCCATGTCACCGGAACTTATTCGATTCCGCCGCTTTAGAGTTTTTCGCATTTTGACTGAAACAAAAAGCTGAAAAACTCTTAGGCGAGAGCGGCACTTGAGCAATGAAAAATCGGAGATTTTTCGTTCTCACATGAGTTCTATTTCCTTCCGGACATCTGATGGGCAAATTCTTTGCCGGCCGGGCGTAAGCTTCCATCTTCATCAAAAAGCGACACCGTATTTTGGGTGTCCATACTGAGCCAAATGGCCGTAACCATCTGGCTGGCGAAGGCGGCGCGAAGCAAGGCACGAACCCGGCCGGGCTCGGCGTCCCAGGGACGTTGACCCATTTCATTGCTCAGCACTGGCTTACTGGTGAGGCGTTTCAGCATATCCACGGTTTCAGAGAGCGTGCCGGCGTCATGCCCATACCAGTGGAAATTTACCGCGTCGATAGGGCTTTTTTTATAAACATCCAGTAATTTCCTGGCCAGGGCTAGCTGATCTGATCGCGCTTTGCTGTCGATCAGGATCTGGCCGCCTTTCGGACAAAGAATAGCGCCGGCATCCGGTCGGCCCTTTTGGTATAAGGTGCCGCGGGCATAAGCGCAGGCCTGCTCCATTTTTCCCCGATCAGCAAAGGCCAGCCAGATCAGCACCGATGTTGCTTCGTAGGACAGACCGCCATTGGTACATAAAATCGACCGGGCATGGGCGACCTGGCAAGCCGCTTCCAATTGCTGAGCATAGGCTTTTGACACATCCAGCGCTGAATAAGTGGCGGGAAGATCTTCTTCCTGTTCAACCACCAAAAGTTGTGGCTTCCATAGGTCCAGGATCGTTCCAAGTCTCCTTTTATAATCTTCCATGTCGCTGGGTGGGGTCGACGGTCGCCCGGCACCGGGCGCATTGCGCACGGTCAAAGCCAGTCGAAGCGGGGAACGGAGCAGGGCGGTACATTCCGAACAAGCGCCGGATTTTGGCAAACGGTCAATATAGACATTGGTTGGCCGAAACCAGGCCACGCCTAAACCGGCACTGCGGGCCAAAGCCACCGAGAAGTCCTGAAAGCCAGCCACGGGCCACATCATGACGCCATAAGGGTTTTCGGCCCTTGCCGGATGGCTGAGGGCAAACAGCAGCGCCAGTTGTGCAATCAGGAAAAGCCCACGCCGCACCAAGACGAATCCTCCAGACGGGATGGCCGATGATGCCGGCAAAGCGCCAGGCGAACAAGCGGCGCCAGTAAAAAAATTGCGCAAAACTGCAGGGGTTGCTTGCATCCGGCGTTGGTTTCCGCGAATTAGTAGAGCGTAGTGTTTTCGCCGTAGCAAAAAGAGGCAATGTTGGAAACTGTGGTGCTGCCGGACCCAGGGGCGCTGGATGAGACTGGGATCGATCCCTCGCTGGATTTGCATGCCGAAATTGACCGGTTGCGACGCGAGCGGAATGCGGTAATCCTGGCCCATTATTATCAGGATGGAGAAATCCAGGATCTCGCTGATTTTGTTGGTGATTCCTTGGATCTTTCCCGCAAAGCGGCTGCAACAGACGCCGATGTCATCCTGTTTTGCGGGGTCCGTTTCATGGCCGAAGTGGCCAAAATTGTCAGCCCGCAGAAAACCGTGCTCTTGCCGGATGCCGAGGCTGGATGTTCCCTCGAGGACTCTTGCCAGCCTGAGGATTTTCGCCGCTTCCGGCTTGAAAATCCCGACCATTTGGCCGTGACCTATATTAATTGTTCGGCAGAAGTTAAGGCCTTGTCGGATGTTATTGTAACTTCGTCCAACGCCGAGACAATCCTGGCCCAGCTTCCCGCCGACCGCCCGGTCCTGTTCGCGCCGGATCGACATCTTGGCCGGTATTTGGCCGAAAAGAGTGGACGACCAATGACCCTTTGGCCGGGAAGCTGTATCGTTCACGAGCAATTTTCTGAACGGGAACTGGTGTCCTTAAAGGGGCGCCATCCGCTTGCCCTGGTCGCTGCCCATCCCGAATGTCCGGACGGTATTTTGCGTCATGCCGACCATGTCGGTTCCACCCGCTCCCTCCTTGATTTCGTGATTTCCTCCGAGCATCAGCAGTTTATCATCGCCACTGAGCCACATATTATTCATCAAATGCAAAAGGCAGCCCCGGGCAAGACTTTTATCCCGGCAGTCGGCATGGATGGCAGTTGCGACTGTGCCCGCTGTCCTTTCATGGCCCGCAATACCTTGGAAAAAATTTATCTGAGTTTATTGAACAATGCGCCGCGCATAGAATTACCTGAGGATCTGCGGCAAGCGGCTCTGAAACCTTTGCAGCGCATGTTGGACATGTCGGTGTCGGTCAATGTCCAGCCTGTCGCCTTCTGATCTGGCGCAAGCCATCGATCAGCTGATCGATATTGCCTTGGCCGAGGATATTGGCCCGGGCGATATAACCTGTCAGGCGGTGATTCCCAATAATCTAAGATTTAGCGGTGTCATGGCCGCCCGCGAAAAAATGGTCGTCGCGGGATTGCCGTTTGCTGTCACAGTATTCGCTAAAGTTTCGCCAGAAATTAAAATCACGCTTGAAGCGGAAGAGGGAAGCCTGCTTCTGCCCGGTGCGGTGCTGGCTCGCCTCCAGGGACCGGCCGGCGCGTTGCTAACGGCCGAACGCACGGCCCTGAACCTTGTCCAACATCTGTCCGGGATCGCCACCCTGACCCGCCATTATGTTGATGAAATCGCCGGAACCCGGGCTGTTTTGCTGGATACCCGCAAAACCATCCCCGGCCTGCGACTGGCCGCAAAATATGCCACGCGGCTTGGCGGTGCGCAGAACCATCGCATGGGGCTCTATGATGGGATCCTGATTAAAGACAACCATATTGCCGTTTGTGGTTCGGTCCAAGAAGCGGTGCGCCGTGCCAAGGCCTATGCTTCGGTTTCAGTTGAAGTGGAATGCGATACCCTTGAACAGGTTGCCGAGGCCCTGCAGGCGGGCGCGGACATCATTCTGCTCGACAATATGTCACCGGTAATTCTGGCGCAGGCGGTCTCATTGGTGGCAGGAAGAGCTAAAACGGAAAGTTCTGGCGGGGTCACTCTGGAAACCATTCGGGCCATCGCTGAAACCGGTGTTGATTATATTTCCGTGGGCCGTCTGACCCAGTCGGCGCGCGCCATTGATATTGGTCTTGATTGGCAGGCGGTGTGACATGGCAGAGACGATTACCCATGACGTGGTGGTTATTGGCAGCGGTGCCGCCGGTCTGACCGTCGCCCTGCAATTGGCGCCGTCCGCCAGCGTAGCGGTCCTCTCCAAGGCCGAACTGTCCGATGGCAGCACAATTCATGCGCAGGGCGGTATCGCCGCTGTGTTGGACGCCACCGATTCCTATGAATCCCATGTTTCCGATACCCTGGTCGCCGGTGCGGGCTTATGCAATGTCGATATCGTTAGCTTTGTTGTTGAAAACGCCAAAGACGCGATTGCTCGTCTGATCGGTTATGGCGTCGAGTTTACCCGTGAAGCCACCCTCGATCAAAATCCGCAATACCACCTGACCAGAGAAGGGGGGCATAGTCACCGTCGGATAATTCACGCGGCTGACGCCACCGGTCTTGAGGTTGAAACCACCCTGGAACAACGTGTCCGCGAGGCCGAAAATATTCATGTTTTCGAACATCAATTGGCCATCGATCTGGTCCGCGAAAAGGGAGCTGATGGACAGTTGGGGCGGTGCGTCGGCGTTTATGTCCTTGATCGTAAGGCCGGCTATGTTCGCCTTTTTCAGGCAAAAGCGGTGGTCCTGGCCTCTGGGGGCGCCAGCAAAGTCTATCTCTATTCCTCAAATCCCGATGGGTGCACGGGGGATGGAATCGCTATGGCCTGGCGCGCCGGTTGTCGCGTGGCCAATCTTGAATTTATGCAATTTCATCCAACCATCCTTTATCACCCGCAAGCCAAATCCTTTTTGATCTCCGAGGCTGTGCGCGGTGAAGGGGGCAGGCTTTTGCTGCCAAATGGCGAACGCTTTATGCCCAGATTTGATGAACGGGCTGAATTGGCCCCTCGTGATATCGTGGCGCGGGCCATTGACCATGAAATGAAGCGCCTTGGTGTTGATTGTGTTTACCTGGATATCAGCCATCAGCCGGCTGATTTTATCGTCAGTCATTTTCCAAATATTTACGCTAAATGTCTGG